>JAHRXD010000132.1 GCA_019104825.1 Comamonas sp. | reverse complement strand
CCATCAGCACTTCGACAAACTGTTTGACCACGGCTTCGGCGGCGGCCTTATCGACGGTGCGGTTAAAGGCGATGATGCCGCCGAAGGCGCTGGTCGGGTCGGTCTGGAAGGCCTTGGCATAGGCCTCGTGCGCATCCTGGCCCACGGCCACGCCGCAGGGGTTGGCGTGCTTGACGATGACGCAGGCGGGCTCGTCAAAGCTCTTGACGCATTCCCAGGCGGCATCGGCATCGGCGATGTTGTTGTAGGACAGTTCCTTGCCCTGCAATTGTTCACCGGTGACCAGCGAGCCGGGCGCGGGGTACAGATCGCGGTACAGCGCGGCCTGCTGGTGGCTGTTTTCGCCATAGCGCAGGTCTTGCAGCTTGACGAAGTGGCCGTTGGTCTGGCCCGCAAACAGCGCACGCTGGGGCACGTAGTCCTCGGACAGCTTTTCGTCCTCGAACTGCACGCTGGAGAGGTAGTCGCTGATCGCGCCGTCATATTGCGCGATGCGGTTGAAGGCGGCCACGGACAGCGCAAAGCGCAGCTTGTCGCTCAGCTTACCGGCGGCCTTCAGCTCGACCAGCACGGCTTCGTACTGGTCGGCCGCCGTCACCACGGCGACATGATTCCAGTTCTTGGCCGCAGAACGCACCATCGCCGGGCCGCCGATGTCGATGTTCTCGATGGCATCGGCCAGCGTGCAGCCGGGCTTGGCGACGGTGGCCTCGAAGGGGTACAGGTTCACCACCAGCAGGTCGATGGTGTCGATGCCGTGTTCTTTCAGGGCCGCCATGTGCGCGGGCAGGTCGCGGCGGGCCAGCAGGCCGCCATGCACCTTGGGGTGCAGCGTCTTGACGCGGCCATCGAGCATTTCGGGGAACTGGGTAACTTCGGCCACTTCGGTCACGGGCAGGCCCTGGTCGGCCAGCAGCTTGGCCGTGCCGCCGGTCGAGAGCAACTGCACGCCCAGGCCGTGCAGGGCTTGGGCAAATTCCACGATGCCGGTCTTGTCGGATACAGAAAGGAGAGCTTTCATCGCTTGAATCTTCTATAAAGTTGAGATAAATGTTACTGAAATCGTTTATTCATAAGCGCAAGCAGCTATTGAATTAGAGCAATTCATGCTCCAGCAGCTTCTTGCGCAGGGTGTTGCGGTTCAGCCCCAGCCACTGGGCGGCGCGGGACTGGTTCTGGTCGGCCTGGGCCATGACCTCTTCCAGCAGAGGGCGCTCCACCAGGCGCAGCACCATGTCGTAGACGTTGCTGGGGGTTTCGCCCCCCAGGTCGTCAAAATAGGCTTGCAGGCTGGCACGGATGCAGGCCTGCACGTCGGTAATCGGGTTCGTCGCTGCATCGATCATGCAGCCACCTCGAACAAGCATTCCAAAGGGTTCTCCAAAGTCAAAGGGCTTGCGCCTTGCAAGGCCGGCCGGGGCAGACGCTCCATCTGCTGGCCCAGGCGCAAGAAATAGTCGTTCACCGCCCGGGTCTGCGCCGCGCAGTCGTCCAGGGTGTTGGTGTGGCGGCGCAGCGTTTCGCCGCCCGGCAGATCGCGCACATACCAGCCGATGTGCTTGCGGGCGCTGCGCACGCCGGTGGCGCTGCCGTACAGGCGGTAATGGTCTTGCAGGTGTTCCAGCAGCAAGGCCCGCACTTCCTCCACCAAAGGGGGCGCCAGATGCTCGCCCGTGGCCAGGTAGTGGGCGATTTCCCTAACAATCCAGGGCCGCGCCTGCGCCGCCCGGCCCACCATCAGCGCATCGGCACCCGTGGCCTGCAACACGGCCCGGGCTTTTTCCGGGCTGGCGATGTCGCCATTGGCCACCACCGGAATGCGCACGGCCTGCTTGACCGCCGCAATGGTGGCGTATTCGGCCTCGCCCGAATACCCCTGCTCGCGCGTGCGGCCATGCACGGTGAGCATCTGCACGCCCGCCGCCTCGAAACGCCGGGCCAGCGCCACGGCGTTTTTCTGCGCCGCACACCAGCCGGTGCGCATTTTCAGCGTCACCGGCACGCCATGCGGGGCGCAGGCGGCCACCACGGCGGCGGCAATTTCCTCGGCCAGGGCTTCGTTCTGCATCAGCGCGGAACCTGCCCACTTGTTGCACACCTTCTTGGCCGGGCAACCCATGTTGATGTCGATGATCTGCGCCCCGCGCTGGATATTGAACACCGCCGCCTCGGCCATCATGGCCGCATCGGTGCCGGCAATCTGCACGGCAATCGGCCCCGGCTCGCCCGCATGGTCGGCACGGCGGCTGGTTTTCAGGCTTTGCCACAAATCCTTGCGCGAAGTGACCATCTCGCTAACGGCATAGCCCGCGCCCAGGCGCTTGCACAACTGGCGAAAAGGCCGATCCGTCACCCCCGCCATGGGCGCGACAAACAGCGTATTGGCCAGCGTGTACGGGCCCAGACACAAGGAGGACATGGCAATCGGCAAGGAAAAAGCGGGGAGAAAACCGGAAAGAAGCGGCCCGGACGCGCGGGGGTCGTATTGTAGCTGCCTAAAATTTGGGCAGCCGCTCCTTAGGAAGAAACCCACCTACACTTGGCCCCCTTATGGATGCGTGGATTCCTACCCTCTTGCACTGGCTGGCCTTGCCGGAATTTGGCCTCAGCACCGTGTTCGTCATCGCCCTGATTTCGGCCACCTTGCTGCCCATGGGTTCGGAACCTGCGGTGATCGGCCTGCTGCAATTGCGCCCGGATTTGTTCTGGCCGGCCATTTTCGTCGCCACGGCCGGCAATACCCTGGGCGGCATGGTCAGCTGGTGGATGGGCCGGGGCGCCCAGCGGGCCTGGAGCGCAACCCACAGGGCAAGCAGGCCAAAACGCAGCCGCCACGAGCGCCTGGCCCATGCCTGGCTACGCCGCTGGGGGCCCAAAACCTGTTTGCTCAGTTGGCTGCCCATCGTGGGCGACCCGCTGTGCGCCGTGGCCGGCTGGCTGCACCTGCCCTTCTGGCCGTGCAGCGCCTATATGGCGGTGGGCAAGTTCCTGCGCTACCTCGTCATGACCAGCGCCCTGGTCTGGGCGCTGGCCTGATCGGGAAAAGGATTTTTCTTCAGAAACGGTGGCGGATGCCCAGCAGCACGCTGGTGCCGGACTTCTGGCGGCTGATGCTGTCACGCATCGCCACCGTATACACATCGGTGCGCTTGGACAGGAAATGGTCATACCCCAGGCTGTACGTCTTGCGCGTGGCATCGGCAGCCGGGGCCGCCAGATCGGCCTTGGTGTGGGCCAGGGCCAACTTCACGGAACCGGCCTTGTTCACCGGGATGTCGGCCCCGAGCGACCAGGTTTTGGTTTTCAGGTCGATTTTTTTCTCTTTGGCCTGACCATAGGTGGCAAACAGCTTCACCACGTCGAAGTTGTACGAGCCGCCGAGCATCCAGTCCGTCTTGCGGTTGCGCACGGTATTCGGGGCCACCGGGTTGTTGATATCCGCATTTTCGTAAAACGCCATCACCGCCGCCGGGCCGTTGGCGTACATCACGTTGAAACCCACGTTGCGCTTGCCCGAAGCGTTCGCCTGCTCACCGAACTGGTAATGCAGGTTGGCCTTCAAGCCATGCAGCGACGGGGTGGAATAGGTGATCTGGTTGCTCCAGCCCGTATCCGCCGGCGTGCTGCGGTAGGCCCAGTTGGCATTGGGATTCACGTTGGCGTGCAACACCAGGGGGGAAACGGTGAACGAATCGCCAAAGGGGTTGAGCAAAATCGTCGGCAGGAAGTTGGGCGCCTTGCCCCGGCCCAGGGTCACAGCGCCAAAGCCCCCCGTCAGCCCCACATTGGCGTCGCGCGAGAAGAACGGCTCCCCGTCAAAGCGCCCCGGCGCTCCGGTGTCCACACGCAGAAAGGCATTCAGCGCGAAAGTCGCTTTCAGGCCATTGCCCAGATCCTCCGTCCCCGAAAAACCGAGCCAGGAAGTGGTCATCCCGCCAGAGCCGACCACGTTGGTACGCCCTGCAGCGCCAGCCATGCGCATCGAACCCACGTAGGTATCGAGCAAACCAGACACCTGCACCGAACTTTGCGCCTGCGCAGCGCCCAGGCAAGCCAACATGGCACCAACGGCCAAGAGAGTTTTCTTCATCACAGAACCTTTTCAAATGAGGATAGAGGTCAAAATGTATACAAAATATGTATTCAAACACTCCATAAAAACCATGAGTTTTGCCCTATTCGCTACATACACATTGGCCCACGCCGGAAAGCGGGCATAAAAAAAGCCAGACCGTGCGATCTGGCTTTGCAATTCCTGGCGGAGCGGACGGGACTCGAACCCGCGACCCCCGGCGTGACAGGCCGGTATTCTAACCAACTGAACTACCGCTCCTGGCAGTATGGCGACCCTACGGGGATTCGAACCCCGGTACTCACCGTGAAAGGGTGATGTCCTAGGCCTCTAGACGATAGGGTCAAAACCTAGAGATAAGCGGCATTCAGCGCTGCCCATCTTGGAGAAGCGGCGGATTCTAGCAAAAGAATCAGACATTAAACAAGAAATTCATCACATCGCCATCCTTGACGACGTATTCCTTGCCTTCGGCTCGCATCTTGCCCGCATCCTTCGCACCCTGTTCGCCTTTGTGGGCGATGAAGTCGTCAAAGGCAATGGTCTGGGCACGGATGAAACCACGCTCGAAGTCGCCGTGGATGACGCCTGCAGCCTGCGGAGCCGTATCGCCGATACGGATGGTCCAGGCGCGGACTTCTTTCACGCCTGCCGTGAAGTAGGTTTGCAGGCCCAGCAGCGTGAAGCCGGCGCGGATCAGGCGGTTCAGGCCCGGCTCGGCCAGCCCCATTTCCTGCAGGAACATGTCGCGGTCTTCGTCGTCCATCTCGGCCATTTCGGCTTCGATCTTGGCGCAAATGGCCACCACCGGCGCACCTTGCGCATCGGCGTAGGCAGTGAGCTTGTCCAGCAGGGGGTTGTTCTCGAAACCATCTTCGGCGACGTTGCCGACAAACATGGCGGGTTTGGCGGTAATCAGGCAGAACGGTTTCAACAGCGGGGCATCTTCCTTGGACACCGGCACCAGCCGGGCAGGCTTGCCTTCATTGAGGACTTCCTGAATAGGGGTAAGCAGCGACACCAGCTTGGCCGCTTCCTTGTCGTTGCCCGATCTGGCGGCCTTGCTGTAGCGATTGAGCGCTTTTTCGACCGTGGCCAGATCGGCCAGGCACAGCTCGGTCTGGATGACTTCGATGTCGGAAATCGGGTCCACCTTGCCTGCGACGTGGACGACGTTTTCATCCTCGAAGCAGCGCACCACGTTCACGATGGCGTCGGTTTCGCGGATGTGGGCCAGGAACTGGTTGCCCAGGCCCTCGCCCTTGCTGGCACCGGCGACCAGACCGGCAATATCGACAAACTCGACGATGGCCGGGACGATGCGCTCGGGCTGGATGATTTGCGCCAGTTGCTGCAGGCGCGGATCGGGCACCTCGACCACGCCGGTATTGGGCTCGATGGTGCAGAAGGGGTAGTTCTCCGCCGCAATGCCGGCTTTGGTCAACGCATTGAACAGGGTGGATTTACCGACATTGGGCAAACCGACGATGCCGCATTTGAGGCTCATGAGGAATTCCTTAAAAAAACGAGGGCAGCCCGTTTGCTGCCCTGAAAATCTGTGCGCATTGTAATTAAAGGCACTGCGCTGGCCCAGGCAGCGCCCATCCCCAACGGGTTTACGGGCCGGTTTTTTTCTTTTTTGGCGCAGGTTTGCGGGTGTTGGCCGATTTTTGTGCCTGGGCCTCCTGGTAAAGCCCCAGCACTTTGGGGATGGTGCCCTCCATCGCGGCAATCCGGTCATCCCCGGTGGGGTGGGTACTCAGAAACACCAGTCCCTGGTCGCCGCCACTGGCCTTTTGCATTTTGCGCCACAGGTTGGGGGCGTTGCGCGGGTCGTAACCGGCGCGGGCCATCAATTCCAGGCCCATCACGTCGGACTCCAGCTCCATGCCGCGCGAGTTGGGCAGATGCACCATCATCTGGGTGCCCATGTCCAGCAGACCGCCATGGACACCGGTAGCCGCAGACACGGTCGAGGTCAGCAAATTCGAGAGGGCCTGTTGCGAGGCTTTTTCCCGCGAATGCTCGCGCAGGGCATGGGCGATCTCGTGCCCCATGACGGCGGCCAGCTCATCGTCGGTCAGCTTCAGGCGGTCGATGATGCCGGTGTAGACACCGATCTTGCCGCCAGGGGCGCAAAAGGCGTTGATCTCATCGGAATCGAAGACATTGATTTCCCAGGCCCAATCCCTGGCATCTGCGCGGAACACGGTGGTCTGGGCGATCAAATCCTGACCGATCCTGCGCACCCGCTGGGTCTGTTTGGCATTGGTATTGAGCTTTTTCTTGGACTGCGCATCGGCAGTGAGCTTCTGAAACCCTTGCGCCGCCTGGGCATTCAGCGCTTCGCTGGACACCAGCAGCAACTGGCTGCGCTGCAGGCCAATGGCCCCGGATTCGGTGGTATTGGCGCACCCCTGCAGCACACCCGCTATGGCAATGGCTGCGATGTATCCAAAGATTTTTTTCATACCCTCACATCCCCTCGGCTTGTTACAAAAGCGAGGCGAATCTTAGGTACTTTTGCGTCCAGACGGCAGCATTTTTTGCTGCCGGTTGCGCTTCTACAATCGGGCCATGGCCCAAACCTTCGACATCTGTATCCGTGGCGCCGGCATCGTTGGCCGCGCTTTAGCCCTGCTTCTGGCGCGTGAACGCCTGCGTGTGGCCCTGGTCGCCCCGCCGCGCCCGGTCGACCACCCTGCCGATGTACGGGCCTACGCGCTTAACACCTCATCGCAGCAGTTGCTGGACAGCTTGCGGGCCTGGCCGGATGCCCTGCACGCCACCGCCATCGAACGCATGGAAGTGCATGGCGATGGCAACAGCCAGGTGCAGTTCGACGCCCGGGCGCAGGGCCAGGAAGCCCTGACCTGGATCGTGGATGTCCCCGCGCTGGAGCAGCGCCTGGCCGAAGCCGTGCGCTACCAGCCCCTGATCGAAGTGGTGGCGGCCCCGGTGGCCGCGCCCTTGACGGCAATTTGCGAAGGCCGCGCCAGCACTACCCGGGCCGAGCTGGGGGTGGAGTTCGACGTGACCCCCTATGGGCAGACCGCCATTGCCACCCGCCTGGACTGCACCCTGCCCCACGCCCAAGTGGCCCGCCAGTGGTTCAGCCCACTGGGCATTCTGGCGTTCCTCCCCCTGGGTGGCCCCCAGGGACACAGCGTTGCGGTGGTGTGGTCGGCGCCAGCAGAAGCTGCAACGCAATGGCAGCAGGCCGATCCCCAGGCATTTACCGACCTCCTGGGCAGCATCAGCAACCACGCCCTGGGCGAGCTGACGCTGCAAGGCCCGCGCGTGGCCTGGCCCCTGCAGCAGGCCACGGCCCGGCGCTGGTGCGGCCTGATGCCACAGGCCAGCGGCCCCACGGGCAGCTGGGTGCTGGTGGGCGATGCAGCGCACAACGTGCATCCCCTGGCAGGCCAGGGACTGAACCTGGGGCTGGCCGACGTGCAGGCCCTGGGCCACATCCTGCAACAGCGCAAGGAATGGCAGGGCACGGGCGACCTGCGGCTGCTGCGCCGGTACGCCCGCACGCGCAAGGCCGCCCTGCTGCCCCTGGGGCTGGCCATGGACGGCATCCAGCAGCTCTTTACCCGCACGGAGCCCAGCCTCCAGGTTCTGCGCAACTGGGGCATGAACCAGTTCGAGCGCTGCGCCCCCCTCAAGCACTGGGTGACCCAGCAGGCCATGGGGCTACGCTGACCTTCCGCCCGACAGGGAACCTTTTCGCGGGCCGACGGCCCAATCCCGCTCTATCACATGACCAACTGGATATTCGCATGAAGCTGCTTGCCACTGCCGTTTTCGCCATGCTTGCCCTGGGCAGCGCCTGGGCAGCACCGCCGGAAGAAGCCATTCGCAAAACCCTGGCCGAGCGCATTCCGCAACTGGCCAAGGTCGACGAAGTCCGCCCCACCCCCATGCAGGGCCTGTACGAAGTGCGCGTGGGCACGGACGTGTTTTACTCCGACGCCCAGGGCAACTACCTGATCCAGGGCGAGCTGATCGACATCCAGGCCCGGCGCAACCTGACCGAAGACCGCATCAAGGCGCTGACCGCCGTGCGCTTTCAGGACCTGCCCCTGCAGGATGCGATCAAGATCGTCCACGGCAAGGGTGAACGCCAGTTGGCCGTGTTCGAGGATCCGAACTGCGGCTTTTGCAAGCGCTTCGAGCGAGACATGCAAAGCGTCGACAACGTGACGATGTATGTGTTTCTGGTGCCCATCCTCAGCCCCGATTCGGTCGAGAAATCACGCAACATCTGGTGCGCCAAAGACCGGGTGAAAGCCTGGCAGGACTACATGATCCGGGGCGAGAAAACCACCGCCGCCAGTTGCGACACCCACGCGCTGGAGCGCAACCTGGCGTTCAGCCACAAGTACAAGATCACCAGCACCCCGACCATCATCTTTGCCGACGGCTCCCGCGTGCCGGGCGCCCTGCGGGCCCCGGACGTGGAAAAGTATCTGGCGGCAGCCCATCCCTAGCCGCCCTCCCCACCACACTCACGCCCGTGGCGGCAGGACCAATGCCGCCCTGCCATGCCCCATTCCACTGCTCCTGCCCCCATCCACTACCAAGTGGCGCTGCACGATGTGCATGCCCACCTGTTCCGCGTCACCCTGACCATCGCCCAACCTGCCAGGCAGCAGGAAGCGAGTCTGCCGGTATGGATTCCCGGCAGCTATCTGGTGCGTGAATTTGCCAAGAACCTGCACCAGCTTGCCGCCCACCAAAACGGCCAGCCCTGCGCCATCACGCAGTGCGACAAGCACCGCTGGCGCATGGACTGCACGGATGGTGCGCCGCTGGTCCTCACTTACCTCGTCAGCGCCTACGACAACTCCGTGCGTATGGCCTGGCTGGACCAGCGCCGGGGCTTTTTCAACGGTACGGGTCTGCTGTTGCGTGTTCATAATCAGGAGCATCTTCCGCACGATTTAGAAGTATTTCAGCATGAAAACTATCTGAATTGGCAGTTAATAACAGCGCTACCAGCTATCAAAATAGAGAGCAACGGCTTTGGCCGCTACCGCGCCAGGGACTATGACGAACTGGTCGACAGCCCGGTGGAAATGGGCTGCTTCTGGCATGGCCGCTTTACCGCTGGCGGCGTGGCCCACCACTTTGTCGTCGCCGGCGCCCCGGCCACTTTCGACGCCGAGCGCCTGCTGGCCGATACGCAGAAAATCTGCGCCGCGCAAATCGCGCTGTGGCATCCCGATGGCAGCACGCCGGAACAGCAAAACTACGTCTTCATGCTCCATGCCACGCACGACGGCTATGGTGGCCTGGAGCATCGCCACAGCACCGCCCTGATCTGCAACCGCGCCGACCTGCCCCGGCACGGCGTGGCGCAGCAGGCCGAGGGCTACACCACCTTGCTCGGCCTGATCAGCCACGAATACTTCCACACCTGGAACGTCAAGCGCCTGCGCCCGGCGGCCTTTGCCCCCTACGACTACGACCGGGAAAACTACACCGAGCTGCTCTGGTTCTTCGAGGGGCTGACCAGCTACTACGACGACCTGGTGCTGCACCGCACCGGCCTGATCGACACCCCCGCCTACTTCAAGCTGCTGGGAAAAACCATCAACCAGGTGCTGCAAACCCCGGGGCGCACCGTGCAAAGCGTGGCCCAGTCCAGCTTTGACGCCTGGGTGAAGTACTACCGCCAGGACGAAAACACCGCCAACGCCACCGTCAGCTACTACACCAAAGGTGCGCTGGTCGGCCTGTGCCTGGACCTGCAACTGCGCCGCGAAGGCAGCAGCCTGGATGCCCTGATGCGCCACCTGTGGCAGCACTGCTCCGACCGGCAGGTCACGCAAGAGCGCATTACCGCCAGCCTGCACGCCCTGACCGGGCGCGACTGGCAGGCAGAAATCGCCGCCTGGGTGCATGGCACCGGGGATTTGCCGCTGGCCGACCTGCTGGCCGCCTTTGGCGTCGCCGTGGAAAGCCAGCCCGCCGCCCCGGCGCAAGCCCTGGGCCTGCGCGTGCAGGAAGGCAGCAGCATCGCCATCCGCCAGGTGCTGCGCGGCAGCCCGGCAGAACAGGCGGGGATGATGGCCGGGGACGAGTGGTACGGCATCGAGGCCGCCGGCCAGGGCTGGCGCATCGGCACGCTGGACGAGCTGGCGCTGTACGCACGCCCGGGCAGCGCCGTCACCGCCCTCGTCGCCCGCGACAAGCAACTGCTGCGCCTGGCATTGCAGCTACCGCAAGCGGCAGAGCAGCCCTTGAGCAACGTGCAACTACGTACCAGTGATAACACCCGGTTGGCCCAGTGGCTGCCCGCAACAGCTTCGGTATAGTTAAAGTTTGCCCAACAAGACCACTGAAAGGAGCATCTCTTGGCCTACGAAACCATTGAAGTACGCATCGAAGCCGACAAGGTGGGCGTCATCACCCTGAACCGCCCCAAGCAACTCAACGCCCTGAACGACCAGCTGATGAACGAGCTGGGCGAAGCGCTCAAGGCCTTCGATGCCGACGAGAACATCGGCTGCATGATCATCACCGGCAGTGAAAAAGCCTTTGCCGCCGGTGCCGACATCTCCGTCATGGCCAAGTACAGCTTTGCCGATGCCTACAAGGGCGACTTCATCACGCGCAACTGGGAAACCATCCGCAGCATCCGCAAGCCCGTCATCGCCGCCGTCAGCGGCTTCGCCCTGGGCGGCGGCTGCGAGCTGGCCATGATGTGCGACTTCATCATCGCCGCCGACAACGCCAAATTCGGCCAGCCCGAGATCAAGCTGGGCGTCATCCCCGGCGCCGGCGGCACCCAGCGCCTGCCGCGTGCCGTCGGCAAATCCAAAGCGATGGACATGTGCCTGACCGCCCGCATGATGGACGCCACCGAGGCCGAACGCAGCGGCCTCGTCAGCCGCGTCGTGCCGCTGGACAAGCTCATGGAGGAAGCCCTGGGCGCCGCCCTCGTCATCAGCGGCTTCTCGCAGATCACCGTGATGGCCGCCAAGGAGTCGGTCAACCGCGCCTACGAAGGCACGCTGTCCGACGGCGTGATGTTCGAGCGCCGCCTGTTCCACAGCCTGTTCGCCACCCAGGACCAGAAGGAAGGCATGGACGCCTTC
>JAHRXD010000083.1 GCA_019104825.1 Comamonas sp. | reverse complement strand
GCATCAGCGTATTGCTGGCTTTGCCGCCGCACAGCAGCTTGGCCCCTTTGGCCAGGGCATCGTCGATCAGTTCATTGACTCGGGCAACGGTGCTCATATCTACCACCGACCCCAGCACCACCGGCCCCTGGCGCGGGTCGCCCAGCGGCAGCGTGGTGGCGCGGGCCACCAGCTTGGCCAGAAATTCCTCGGCCACAGACTCATCAACGATGATGCGCTCGGTGGACATGCAGATCTGGCCCGAATTGGCAAACGCCCCAAAGGTGCAGCCGGCCACGGCGGCGTCGATGTCGGCATCGTCCAGCACCAGGAACGGCGCCTTGCCGCCCAGTTCCAGAATCGCCGGCTTGAGGTATTTGGCGCAGGTCTGACCGATGATGCGGCCGACGCGGGTGGAGCCGGTGAAGTTCACGCGGCGCACCGCCGGGTGCGCCACCATGGCTTCCACCACGGTGCCGGCATCCTCGGGGGCGTTGGTGACAAAGTTCACCACGCCCGGGGGCAGTCCGCCTTCCTGCAGGGCTTCAATGATCAAACCATGGGTGGCCGGGCACAGCTCAGAGCCCTTGAGCACCACGGTATTGCCGCAAGCCAGCGGCGTGGCAATGGCCCGCGTGGCCAGAATCACGGGCGCATTCCACGGTGCAATGCCCAGCACCACCCCGGCGGGCTGGCGCACAGCCATGGCCATGCTGCCCGGCACGTCCGAAGGAATGACCTGGCCGTTGATCTGCGTGGTCAGCGCCGCTGCTTCCAGCAGCATGTTGGCGGACAGGTGGACGTTGAAGCCGGCCCAGATGCCCGATGCCCCCGTCTCCGCCGCCATGGCAGCAGCAAAGGCATCGGCCTTGGCCGCCAAGGCCTGGGACGCTTTCATCAGCATCTGGCGCCGCTGCGTGGGGCCCACGGCAGCCCACGCGGGGAAAGCGGCCTGGGCCGCCTCGACGGCCCGCACGGCATCGGCAGCAGTCGCCGCCGGTGCGCGTGTGGCGACGCTGCCATCCAGCGGATTCCTGCGCTCGAAAGTTGCGCCGTTGCTGGCTTGCGCAACCTGCCCGCCAATCAGCATGGGTTGTTCAATCATGGAAGTCTCTCCTTGGTTCTCAGGGATAACGACAGGCGGTCAGCCTGGAAAGGCATGGCCCGGTTTTTTTGATGTAGATCGAAAAAACCGCCATCCCAAATGCTTTTCAGCAAACTTTTGATATATCGCCTTGCCATCGAATGAATTTTTCGGCAGGGGATGGGCAGATGATAAAAATCGCCCCTTTGTCACGCTGTGCAGAACGTGCATAAATCACTTGATGAATCATGCAAGCGATCAAGGGCTTTCCCTAGTAGTCCGCCCTGACTGGGTTCGTGCCGAGGCACGCTTGCCGGGCAAGTGCTGATAATGCGAGCCACGGCAATGACCGCAGGCATGAGGAGACAAGCTATGAACACAGCGCGCGTACTGAGTACCGATGGCATACCGCAGCAGGACACCGCGCCTGCGTGGTGTGACTGGATGGCGCAGCTGTTCAACGGGCTGCAAACCGACCTGTACGGCGATACCCGGTTCGACGGCCATCTGTACGTCGCCTCGGCTGGCGAGGTCGTCCTCACGCGACTCGATGCCGGGCGCCACCGCGTCGTGCGCGACACCCATCGCCTGCGTGACAGCGAAGAGGCTTACCTCAAAATCGTGGCCCCCTGGTCTGGCACCGCCCAGGTGCATCAGAACGGGCAGCAGGCCAGCGCCAGCAATGGCAGTTGGGTGATTTACGACACTTCGCACCCCTACGAGGTGGCCAATCCCCAGCACACCGAACACCTGATCCTGATGCTGCCCCGGCGCAGCATCGTGCAGCGCGGCCTGAACCCGGAAGGGCTGATGGGGCGCAACATCGGCGGCAGCAGCGGCATTGCCCGCATCGCACTGGAAACCATGCGCAGCACCTACCAGGAGCTGGGCACCATGTCCGCCCCCCTGGCCCACCGCGCGGGCGAGCTGCTGGTGGAAATGGTGCATCTGTCCCTGCAGGAACTGGCTGGCAAAGGCACGGCCCGCACCCAGCGCCAGGCCTTGCACGACCGCATCTGTGCCTATGTGACCACGCACCTGCGTGACCCCGGCCTGTCGGTGGAGGCCATTGCCACCGCCCTCAACTGCAGCAAGCGCCACGTCCATAACGGCTTTGCCGGGCAAGACACCAGCCTGGGCGCATTCATCCAGCACAGCCGCCTGCAACTGGTCATGCGCGAACTGCGTCGGCCCGAACTGGCCCAGCACACCATCACCGACATCGCCATGGCCTGCGGCTTCAACAACAGCGCCCACTTCAGCCGGGCCTTCAAGGCCTACGCAGGCATGTCCCCTTCGGAATTCCGGAACAGCTGACGAAAACGGGCCATGCCCCCTGCCGTGCCTGGTGATGTGCTGCCTGCACCGTACCAACGGGAGCGACCGCAACAATGTATCGCATCGTAAAAATCAATCGCTTTCACGACATTTTCACAAACGTAGTCAACCATTCAAAGACACGAAACATTGGATAGAGACGCAGCACCCCC
>JAHRXD010000017.1 GCA_019104825.1 Comamonas sp. | reverse complement strand
ATGCCTGATGACCATAGCGACCTGGAACCACTCCTTCCCATCCCGAACAGGACAGTGAAACAGGTCTGCGCCGATGATAGTGCGGGTTCCCGTGTGAAAGTAGGTCAACGTCAGGCTCTTATAGCAAGGCAAACCCCCAGTCCCATAAAGACTGGGGGTTTTGTTTTATGGTTTGAAGGATTGAATTGCCAAAGAACAGGGGGACGTAATGCATATCTTTATCGTTGGCTCTGGCGCGTGGGGGACAGCCATGGCGGTGGCGGCGGCCCACCCGGCTTGTGGGCACCACGTCACTTTGTGGGCCCGCGACGCAGCCCAGGCTCAGGCCATCGAGGCGCAGCGCTGCAATGTTCGCTATCTGCCCGAGGTGCAGTTGCCTGCCGGGGTGCAGGTTGCCAGCGGCCCGCTGGAGGCGGCCTTGTCGACGGCGGGGGCCGATGTGGTAGTTGTCGGCACGCCGATGGCGGCCTTGCGTTCGACCTTGACGATTTTGGGAGATGCCGACATTACGGCCCCGGTGGCCTGGCTGTGCAAAGGTTTTGAAGCCCCGGCGCCGGGCCAGGCCGTGGGGTTGATGGCGCATGAAGTGGCGGCCCAGGTCGCTCCCGGTTTGCGCTGTGGCGCCCTGAGCGGCCCCAGTTTTGCTTTGGAAGTGGCCCGTGCCCAACCCACCTGCCTGGTGGCGGCCAGTGTTCATGCGCAAGTGCGCGAGGCTTTGCAGGCCGCTTTTCACAGCCCGGCGCTGCGCGTTTATGCCAATGCCGACATCGTGGGTGTGGAAGTGGGCGGGGCCGTGAAAAACGTCATGGCGATTGCCGCTGGCCTATGCGACGGCCTGCACCTGGGCCTGAATGCCCGGGCGGCTCTGCTGACGCGCGGTTTGGCGGAAATCACCCGCCTGGGGGTGGCTTTGGGCGCGAGGGCGGAAACTTTCATGGGTTTGTCCGGCATGGGCGATCTTTTGCTGACGGCCACAGGCGATCTTTCGCGGAACCGGAAAGTGGGCCTGCTGCTGGCCGAGGGCCTGACTTTGGACGCTGCCGTGCAATCCCTGGGGCACGTGGCCGAAGGGGTGTACAGCGCCCGTACCGTGGTGCAGCGTGCCCAGGCGCTGGGGGTGGAAATGCCGATTGCCACGGCCGTGGTGCAATTGCTGGCCGGTGAGCTTGATCCCCGGGCGGCTTTGGAGCAACTGATGGGCCGTGATCCGAAGGATGAGGCTGCGTAAGCGGTATTCTTATAAAGATAGCTGCTTCCGTTCGTAAATAAAGGGATTGCGATAGTTTTCTATTGTAATCCCTTTATTTATACGCGGTGGAAGCTTCTTTTTTTAGAGTTCAAGTTCTAGCCTTAGCAGTTCTTCCACCGTCTGGCGGCGGCGAATCAGGCGGGCCTGGCCGTTGTCCACCAGCACCTCGGCGGCCAGCGGGCGGCTGTTGTAGTTGCTGGACATGCTGGCGCCATACGCGCCGGTGTTGTGGATGACCAGCAGGTCGCCCACCTGCGCATCGCCCAGCGGGCGCGGCAGCACCACGCCGCCGTCGCCCTGGGTGAATACGTCGCCCGATTCGCACAGCGGCCCGGCCACCACGCTGTCGCGTGTGGCGGGCAGCACGCCCTGGCCCCGGCGCTGCACGTGCATACCGTGCCAACTGCCGTACATGGCCGGGCGCATCAGTTCGTTGAAGCCGGTATCGACCAGTACGAAGTGGTTGTGCCCGGCGTCTTTCACGGCACGCACCCGGCCCAGCAGTACGCCGGCTTCGGCCACCAAAAAGCGGCCCGGCTCCAGCTCCAGGTGCAGGCCATGGCCGACGATGCCTTCGGCCTGCTTGCGGGCTGCATCCCACAGGCCGAAGTAATGCGCGGTGTCGATACGCGCCTCGCCCTCGCGGTAGGGGATGGACAGGCCGCCCCCGGCGGAAATCGCCTGCAGGTCATGCCCGGCCGCGTGGGTGGCGCGGACCAGATCGACCATCGCGCCGCACACCTGCTCCAGGTGGCCGTAGTCCACGCCGGAGCCGATGTGCATGTGCAGCCCGACCAGTTTCAGTTTGTTGGCGCTGACAGCCTGCAGGGCGGCGGCCAGTTCGGTATGCCAGATGCCGTGCTTGCTGTGTTCGCCGCCGGTGTTGGTCTTGTTGCTGTGGCCGTGGCCAAAGCCGGGGTTGATGCGCAGCCATACCGCATGGCCGGGGCTGGTCATGCCCAGCTGGTGCAGCATGTCGATGGAGCCGGCGTTCACCGGTATGCGGTGTTCGACCACGGTGGCCAGGGTGTCGGTATCCAGCACGTCGGCGGTAAAGACGATGTCCGACGGCTCGCCGCCCGCCTGGTAACCCGCCGCCAGGGCACGCAGGATTTCCCCGCGCGAGACAGCGTCCACCTTGACCCCTTGCTCGCGCATCAGGCGCAGGATGTGGATGTTGGAACACGCTTTCTGGGCAAAGCGCACGGTGTCAAAGCTTTGCAACTGCGCGATGCGGTTGCGGATGGTGGCGGCGTCGTACACCCACAGCGGGGTGCCGTGTTGGTCGGCCAGGTCTTGCAGGAGTTCGGGGGAGAAGGGGATGGTCATACGAAATGCTCACGATGTGCTCACGATGAAAACGGTGGCGATCTTGGAGGTTTTTGTATATTTAGTCCAATGCTTGTTTTTCGGTAATTGATTCAGTTTGGATATGCTTGGCGCATGAATACACGTATCGCCCACCGCCATATCGAGGTTTTCCGTGCTCTGATGCTGTCCGGTTCCGCCACGGCGGCAGCGGCCCTGCTTCACACCTCGCAACCCACCGTCAGTCGTGAACTGGCGCGACTGGAACAGTTGCTGGGCTACGCCTTGTTCGAGCGTGTGCAGGGGCGCTTGCGTGCCACCGCACGGGCCTTGCGCCTGTGGCAGGAAGTGCAGCGCAGCTGGGCGGGGCTGGAGCAGGTGGCCGACTTTGCCCTGCAACTGGGCCAGGCCAGCGGGGCCAGTGTGCAGGTGCTGACGCTGCCCGCGTTCAGCCATGCGCTGTTGCCTGCCGCGCTGGCCCGCGTGCAGGCGCAACGGGGGCCGGTGGGCGTGAGCATCACCACCCAGGAAGCGCCCCTGCTGCAAGAGTGGATGAGCGCCCAGCGCTTCGACCTGGGACTGGTCGAGCAGGGCGAAGCCCCACCTGGCACCCGCGCCGTGGCACTGGCCGTTCTCGGCGAAGTGGCGGTGCTGCCCGCAGGCCATCCCCTGGCGGCCAAGGCGGTGCTGGAGGCGCGGGATTTTGCCGATCAGCCCTTCATCAGCCTGGCGCCGGACGACTGCTATCGCCAGCGCATCGACGCCGCTTTCGCCCAGGCAGGCATGCAGCGTCAGATGAATCTGCAAACGCACAGCGCGGTGGCGGTATGCGCGATGGTGCAGCAGGGCCTGGGCGTGGCCATCATCAATCCCCTGACGGCGCGGGCCTGCGCGGGGGCGGATCTGCTGGTGCGGCCCCTGGCTTTTGCGATTCCGTTCGAGGTTCATGCTCTACTGCCGTTGCACCGCCCGGCAGTGGCCGAGGTCGAGGTGCTGCTGGCGGCACTGGACGCAGTGCTGCGTGATTGCAGCGGCGGGGCGGGGGCAGCCGGCCCGGTAGGCGACACGTAATCAAAGCGTTGTTCGGGCGGGTGGTTATGCTTGCCTCCCTCCCTCTTTGTTTAAAAGGAATCCCTATGCCCCCGCGCAATCCCCTGTCTGCTTGGACGTTTGGCCCTATCCGTGTCCGCCGCTGTGCCTGTGGCAGTGTGGGTTGCGAGCAACTGCATGAAAAGGTGATGACCGATATGTCGCGCCGTTTTTTTGTGGGTGGGGCGGCCGCCATGCTGGCGCCTTTTGCGCTGGGGCCGGGGCTGGCACTGGCGCAAATCGCGCCCAGCAAGCCGCGTGTGCTGCTGACCAATTTTCGCTTGTTCGACGGTAGCGGCCAGCGTGTGCGTGAGGGCGTGCAGGTGCTGATCGAAGGCGATCGCATTCAGGCGCTGCTGGGCGCGGGCGAGCAGGTGGCCGATGCCGAGGCGATCGATTGCCAGGGCAAGCTGGTGATGCCGGGGCTGATCGATGCGCACTGGCACGCCATGCTGGCGGGGATTCCGGAGATGGTCGCCATGACCTCGGATGTGGGCTATCTGTACCTGAGCGCCGCGCAAGAGGCCCAGCGCACGCTGCTGCGCGGCTTTACCTCGGTGCGCGATGCGGGTGGCCCGTCCTTTGCCTTGAAGCGGGCGATCGACGAAGGCATGGTGGCGGGCCCGCGCATCTTCCCCAGCGGGGCCATGATTTCGCAGACCTCCGGCCACGGCGATTTCCGCCTGCGCACCGATTTGCCGCGTGCCGACAACGGGCCCTTGAGCCTGGTCGAGCGCGTGGGCGTGGCCATGATCGCCGACGGCGAAGACCAGGTGCTGCGCCGCGTGCGCGAGCAGCTCATGCTCGGGGCCACGCAGATCAAGATGCTGGCGGGTGGTGGCGTGGCCTCGATGTACGACCCGCTGGACAGCACCCAGTTCACCGACAAGGAGCTGCGTGCCGGCGTGGCCGCCGCCGACGATTGGGGCACCTACGTCATGGCCCATGTCTATACGCCCAAGGGTATCCAGCGTGCCATCCGTGCCGGGGTGAAAAGCATCGAGCATGGCCAGCTGGCCGATGAGGAAAGTGTGCGCATGATGCGTGGCGAGGGCGTGTGGTGGTGCCTGCAACCCTTTTTCGACGATGGCGAGGGCAATGCCTACGCCGATCCCCAGCGCCAGGCAAGCAAGCGCAAGACCTCCGAAGGCACGGAAAAGGCCTATGCCCTGGCGCAGAAATACGGCATCAAGACGGGTTGGGGCACCGACATCCTGTTCAACCCCAAAAGCACGGCCAGCCAGGGGCGGCATCTGGCCAAGCTCACCCGCTTCTACGACCCGCTCACCCTGCTGGCCCAGGCCACGGGCGTGAATGGCGAGCTGCTGGCGCTGTCGGGCGAGCGCAATCCCTATCCCCACACCCTGGGGCGTATCGCCGCCGGGGCGTGGGCCGACATCCTGGTGGCCGATGGCGACCCCAGTGTGAACCTGGACTTCCTGACCGAGCCGGAGCGCAATCTGCGCCTCATCATGAAGGGCGGCAAGGTCTATAAAAACACCTTGGGTTGAACCCGGAGCTGCTTTGCGCAGGATGGATGCAAAGCATCCCTAGTGCGTACACGCTCCTAAAACTGCCAGGTGGCCCCCAGCAAGGGGCCGCCTTGCTGGATGTTGAGCAGCATGCCGTTCTTGCGGTAATCCACGGCCAGATGGCGGTAGCCCAGGGACAGATGGACGTTGTCCTTGAGCGCGTAATTGAGGCTGCCCATGACCTGCCAGGTCGAGCGGGCGCCTACGCCGAAGCCCCCGACGTCGGCGTACAGCAGACTGGACCAGCGAGGCGCCAGTTGCGAGCGCAGGCGCACGGCGATGACGGGGTCGACCCAGTCGGCGCTGCCGCTGGCCCGGCGCTGGAGTGCCGGGACGGTGACCGAGGTGCGAATATGCCAGAAGCGCACGCCGCCAAGCGCATCCAGGCTGTGCCGGGGGTGGTCATGCAGCAACTGGTACCCAGCCAGGGCACTGATGGACGTCTGGCGCAATTTGCCCCGGATGCTCACCCCGGGCGGCAGCTTGCCAGCGTCGGAGAGTGAGGCGTAGGTCACGTCCCCCAAGGCGACAAAGCGCTGCTGGCGGGCCGTTGCGTGCAGAAAGAACGCGCCGTCGAGGTGGTTCAGGATTTCCGAAAACGATTTGTGCGAGTGCAGGGTGGGTGCCTGGGCCGTCGGGCGCATATCTCCGGCGGAACCGGCCATCCACACATAAGGCGTGACCTGAAAGCGCCATGCAGCAGCGTCAGGCGTTTGTGCCAGGGGCAGGCCTGGGGTGAGCGCCAGGGCGTACAGAAAGGGACGAAGCGGGTGCATACGGAGGGTGCGTGCAGGGTGTCGGATTCAAAAAAGCCACGCCCTGTGCAGGGCGTGGCCGATGATGGATGGCCAGTGCCGAAGGCTTACTTCTCCAGCACGTATTCGCCCGGTGCATCCATCAGCACCGGGTAATTTTTTGCGCCCATGGTGGGCGGCTTGACTTCCGGGCCGCTGCTGCGTTCCTTGAGCCACCGGCTCCAGGTGGGCCACCACGAGCCTTCTTCGCGCGGGGCCTGTTCCAGCCAGTCTTCGTGCGACAGGTATTGGTCGCCCACCTTGCGCTTGAGGATCTGGTAGTAGCGGTTTTTGCGTCCCGGCTCGCTGACGATGCCCGCGTTGTGCCCGCCTTTGGTCAGGACAAAGGTCAGCTCGGCCGGCGTCATGTAGTGCAGCTTGTAGACCGAGCGCCAGGGGGCAACGTGGTCGGTGTAGGTGGCCACGCAGAAGATGGGGGTGCGCACGTCGGCCATGACCACGGGCTTGCCGCGTACCGGGTAGCGGCCCCCGGCCAGGTCGTTGTTCAGGAACAGGCGGCGCAGGTACTGGGCGTGCATCAGCGCGGGCATGCGGGTGGCGTCGGCGTTCCAGGCCATCAGGTCGATCATCTTGCCGCGCTCGCCCAGCAGGTATTCGCTGACCATGCGTGACCAGAGCATGTCGTAGGAGTTGAGCAGCTGGAAGGCCCCGACCATCTGCCCCGCCTTCAGATAGCCGACCTCACGCATCTGCGCCTCCAGCATGGCGAGCTGGCTGTCGTCGATGAACAGGGCAAGCTGACCCGGTTCGGTGAAATCGGTCTGTGCGGTGAACAGCGTCATGCTGGCCAGGCGATCCTGCCCGTCGCGGGCCATGGCGGCGTTGGCGATCGACAGCAGCGTGCCGCCCAGGCAGTAGCCCGCAGCGTGGACTTTCTGCTTGGGCACGATGGCGTTGATGGCGTCCAGTGCGGCTTCTATGCCCAGGCTCAGGTAGTCGTCCATGCACAGGGTGGCTTCCTGAACGCCGGGATTCTTCCAGGAGATGCAGAACACCGTGTGGCCCTGATCGACCATGTATTTGATGAGCGAGTTGTGCGTCGACAGATCGAGGATGTAGTACTTCATGATCCAGGCGGGCACGATCAGCACCGGCTCGGGCTGCACCTTGTCGGTGCTGGGGCTGTACTGGATCAGCTCGATCAGGCGGTTGCGGTAGACCACTTTGCCGGGAGTGATGGCGAGGTTCTTGCCCACTTCGAAGTTTTCTGTGCCCGCTGGCGGCAGGCCCTGGCTGGCGCGGCCCAGGTCGTCGAGGAAGTTGAGGATCCCCTGCTGCAAGCTGGCCCCGCCCGTTTCCATGGTGCGTTGCAGCACCAGAGGGTTGGTCAGCGGGTAGTTGCCGGGCGAGAGCATGTCCACCCCCTGCCGGGTCAGGAAAGAGACTACGTCCTCATGGTGCTTGGAGACCCCGGGCAGCCCGCTGGTGGCCGCTTTCCACCACGCTTCGGTTTGCAGGAAGGACTGGCTGGTGACGTTGAACGGCCACTGCTGCCAGGCTGGGTCGGCAAAGCGGCGGTCGGGCTTGGCGGCAGGCGTGTCCTTGCCGTTCGGGGCGGTAGGCAGAGCGTTTTGCCACAGTTGCTGCATTTGCTCGACCCCCAGGCTGAACAGTTCCAGGCGCTTGCCGGGGGCGAAGGCCAGATGTCCGGCCCAGTCGATGCCCGCCAGGGTCAGCGACATGGGGGACATCGAGTTGGTCACCTTGGCCAGGCCGGCCAGCATCTTGATGTCCAGCGGTGTTTTGCGGATGGCCGGGTGCAGGGTGGCCGTGGCCGGGTCGTTGGCGCAGTGGCCGGTGACCGGCAGGCTGGAGGCGGGGGCTGAAGACGGGGTTTTCTCAGGCTTGGTGGACACGGGGGGAATTCTCCTTAGAGCAGTGTCTGAGAGGGATTTTTCGGGGAAAAACAAATCGTTACCCGGTGCAGTGTAGCGGCTCTCTATCGCATTCGGAAATGGAATGTCAGTGCTTTTGCTGCATAGCAACAAAGGGGCTGCCGGGGCGGCGTTGGGGCTTTGGCAAGCTGCGCTACCATGCCCGGTTGTCTTGCTGTTGAAAAACGCCCATGGAACCCGTGATGCCCCCCCTGGATGAGGCGGAGATTTTTGCCGCTCCTCTATCCGATCTGCCTGAAGATGCCCAGTTGGCCCAACTGCGCCTGCCGCAGTTCTCGATGGAGTCGGAATCCAGTGTTCTGGGCGGCCTGCTGCTGGACAACAACGCCTGGGATCGCGTGGGCGACCTGCTGACCGAGGGCGACTTCTACCGCCACGAGCATCGCCTGATCTTCATGGCCGTGAGCAAGCTGGTGAACGACGGCAAGCCTGCCGACGTGATCACCGTCTTCGAACACCTGCAGGCTCAGGGCAAGGCGCAGGAGGTGGGCGGCATCGTCTACCTGAACCAGCTGGCGCAGTATGTGCCCAGTGCGACCAACATCCGCCGCTACGCGGAAATCGTGCGCGAGAAGGCCATCCTGCGCAAGCTGCTGACGGCCAGCGACGAGATCGCCACCCAGGCGCAGAACCCCCAGGGCAAGCCGGTCGAGCGCATTCTGGACGAGGCCGAGCAAAAGATCTTTGCCATCGGCGAAGAAGGCTCGCGCATGAAACAGGGCTTTCAGTCGCTGGACACGCTGGTCGTCAACCTGCTCGACCGCGTGCAGGAAATGGCCGACAACCCGATGGACGTGACCGGCGTGCCCACCGG
>JAHRXD010000245.1 GCA_019104825.1 Comamonas sp. | reverse complement strand
GCTGGAGCCGATCCGCAAAAAGCTGTTCGGCCTGACCATCGACCCGGTGCGCCTGTCCGAAATCCGCAACGAACGCCGCCCCAATTCGCGCTACGCCAGCCTGCAAAACTGCCGCCAGGAAGTGGCCGAGGCCGAGGCCATGATGCGCCGCGCCGGGGTGCAGTGGCTGTCCAGCACGCACAAGTCGATTGAGGAAATCTCCACCACCGTGCTGCAACAAGTGCTGCCCCAGCGCCTGGGGGTGAATCTGAACGGCTAGAATCTCGCCCCTTCTGCGCCGGCCCATCGGGGGCTGGCGCCATGGGTTCCCTCGCCCCCATGCGGTTTCACAAAAAGGACTCTGTCATGTTCCAGCTTTCGGCAACGGCCCAGCGCAACGCGCTGGTGGCCCTGATTGCCTTTCACATCACCCTCATCATTGCCAGCAACTACCTGGTGCAACTGCCCATCATGCTCTGGGGCTGGCATACCACCTGGGGGGCCTTCAGCTTTCCCTTCATCTTCCTGGCCACCGATCTGACGGTGCGCCTGATCGGCAAGCCCGCCGCCCGCACCGTGATTGCCCGGGTGATGCTGCCGGCGCTGATCGCCTCGTACGTCGTTTCGGTGCTGTTCCACGATGGCATGTTTGCCGGCTGGGAGAGCCTGGCGCAGTTCAATACCTTCGTGTTCCGCATTTCGCTGGGCAGCTTCATGGCCTATGTGCTGGGACAGATGCTGGACGTTCAGGTGTTCGACCGCCTGCGCCGCCTGCCCCAGTGGTGGGTGGCCCCGGCCATTTCGGGCATTGTCGGTCAGGCGGCCGATACGCTGATGTTTTTCAGCGTGGCGTTCTGGCGCAGCTCCAACCCCTTCATGGCCGCCAACTGGATGGAGATCGCCCTGGTCGATTACGTCATCAAGCTGCTGGTCAGCCTGGCAGTGTTCGTGCCGCTGTACGGTGCCCTGCTGAAAGCATTGCTGCGCCTGCTGCCGCAGCAGCGGCTGGCGGCGGCGGCTCGCTGATTTGATAGCTGCTACCGCTGACAAAGCAACAATCCCAGGGTGATTTGACCCTGAGATTGGCTTGAATAGAGCGCAAGCAGCTCTTTTTTCAGATCAAACCGGCTCTGCCACCGGCTGCGGTGCAGCTTGCAGCGCCTGCACGCGCAGGCGGGCATTGGCCAGATCGAACGTGCCGCCATCGGGGCAGTGGCGGCCATCAATGCAGTCGGGCACCACGGGCGCAGTGGCCGCCGGTGCGACCGCTTCGACACGCACCCGCAGGGGCCAGGCGCCCTGGGCGCCGCAGACATGCAGCATCGGCACCGGGCCATGCTGCTGCAACTGGCCCAGGGTGTAGCGGCGGGCGTCCATGGTCGGGTCGTCCGGCTCGTCCGGATTGGGCTGGCCGTAGCGCTGGCCGGCAATATCGAAATAAAACGGCAACGGCTGGTGCCAGCCGAATGCCGCCTGCACGATGCGATGCAGCTGCGCCAGGGGGGTGCTGTCCAGAATCCACAACCGGCGCCAGACGGCGGGCGTCACGCCCTGCAGTTGCAGGTGCAGCTGGTAGGCATAACGGATGGCTGGCGGCGGCATGAAAAACTCCTCGGAAACGTGGCAAAGCGGCAGAACCCGTTATTTAAGTCCAGGCGCGGGTGGCGTGCAGGGCCGGGGCCAAGAAAGTCCGCCCCCCAGGTGGTTATGCCGCACGGCGGCGGCTACTGATCGGCGGCGCTGGTAAAGGCGTCGGCAAAGAATGCCTCGGGCGGCAGGTTGCGCGTGGCAATGCAGCTTGCGCGGGCGGCTTCGACCATCGCCGGGGCGCCGCAGGCATAGACCTCATAAGGGGCCAGGTCGGGAAAATCGTCCAGCACGGCCTGGTGGACGAAGCCGGTGCGGCCCTGCCAGCTGTCTTCAGGCAAGGCGTCCGAGACGACCGGGACAAAGTTCAGCCCGCCCGGCAGCGTGTGCTGGGCCAGCCAATCGGCCATGTAGATGTCCTGCGGCCGGCGCCCGCCCCAGTACAGCATCACCGGACGGCGGCTGCCCAGGTAGTCCAGGTGTTCGAGGATGGCCTTGATCGGCGCAAAGCCGGTGCCCGAGGCGATGAAGATCAGCGGCTTCTTGCTGTCCTGGCGCAGGAAGAAGCTGCCGAACGGGCCTTCGACGCGCAGGATGTCCTTTTCCTTCATGCCATCGAAAACATGGTCGGTGAACACGCCGCCGGGCATGTGGCGGATGTGCAGCTCCATGCCGGGGTTGTCCGCCTGGGTGTGCGGCGCGTTGGCCATCGAGTAGGCGCGGCGCGTGCCGTCGCGCAGCAGAAACTCGATGTACTGCCCGGCAAAGTAGACGAACTTTTCCGTGGCTGGAATCTGGAGCTGCACGCGCATCACGTCATGGCCCAGCCGCTCCAGACAGCGCACGCGCACCGGCATTTTCTTGATCGGCGGCGTGCCTTCCTGGCTGACCTGGCGCGATTCGATCACCACGTCGCTGCCGGCCGTGGCGCGGCAGGTAAGGATCAGGTCGTTCTGCGCCTCGTCCTCGCTCAAGGCATGGGCCGAGTGGCTGCCATGCGTGACGCTGCCGCTGATCTTCTGGCATTTGCACGAGCCGCAGGCCCCGTCCTTGCAGCCGTAGGGCAGGCCCACCCCGGCTTCGATGGCGGCGGCCAGAATGGTCTGGCCTGCCTGCACGGTAAAACTGCGGCCGCTGGGTTCAACGGTGACTTGGTAAGCGTTGTCTGCGCTCATATTCTGGCTATCCTTGGTATTTTTTCTGCACTGGCCCTGCGCCAGAGAAGGCCGGATTGTGCCCACAAACGCAAAACCATATACCCCCGCTTTAGCCCCTCGCCCTGCCCTGCCCGCCCGGTTTCGCCGCACTCGGGTGCTGATCGTCGGCTGCGGTGACGTCGGCCAGCGCTGCGCCCGCCTGCTGCTGGCCCGGGGCGTGCGCGTGCTGGCGCTGACCACCTCGCAGGACAACCAGGCCGCGCTCCAGGCCCAGGGCATCACCGCCCTGCGCGGCGATCTGGACGCCCCGGCCAGCCTGCGCCGCCTGGCCGGCCTGGCCCCCTACGTGCTGCACCTGGCCCCGCCGCCCGGCCAGGGCCGACACGACACGCGCACCCGCGCCCTGCTCCGCGCCCTGGGCCGGGGCACGGCGCCCCGGGCGCTGGCCTATGTCTCCACCACCGGGGTGTACGGCGATTGCGCCGGTGCCTGGGTGGATGAAACCCGCCGCCCGGCCCCAGCCACCGCCCGCGCCCGGCGCCGGGTGGATGCCGAAGCGCAACTGCGCACCTGGGCACGGCCGCGCGGCGTGCAGGCCAGCGTGCTGCGGGCGCCCGGCATCTACGCCCCCGACCGCCCCAACGGCACGCCGCGCCAGCGTCTGCTGAAAAAGCTGCCCATCCTGCACGCCGCCGACGATGTGTTCACCAACCACATCCACGCCGACGATCTGGCCCGCGCCTGCCTGCTGGCGCTGTGGCGGGCCAAACCCCTGCGGGCCATCAACGTCTGCGACGACAGCCAGCTGCGCATGGGCGATTACTTCGAGCAGGCCGCCGACCTGTACGCCCTGCCACGCCCGCTGCGCATCAGCCGCCAGCAGGCGCAGGAGCAGCTCCCGCCCGTATCCCTGAGCTTCATGAGCGAATCGCGGCGGCTGTCCAACCGCCGTTTGAAGACCGAACTGGGACTGCGCTTGCTTTGGCCGGACGTGCTGGAGGGGCTGGCTGCCGGAAAAATCTAAGGCCGGGGCCGCACATTGCCCTTGCCGTCGTAGCAGCGAAACACGTTGCACTGCCAGGGGCCTTCCGGCTCGGGCGGGGGCGGCTTGCCATGCGGGGGGCGGGGCCGGTGTCCCGGGGGATAGGCCGGCGGATACGGATAGACCGGATAGGGCACCACCTGGGGTTCGGCAGGCGGCGGCAGCTGAATCTGCACCGGCGGGCGCTGCGCAGCAGCAGCGGCGGCCTGGGCGGCGGCTTTTTCCGCTTCGGCGCGGCGCAGGGCTTCGGTGCGGGCTTGCTCGGCCTGCCAACGCGCCTGGGCTTCCTCGTACTGCCGGGCTTGCGCGGCTTTTTCCTCGGGCGTCTGGGCGGGCAACACCTCCACACTGCGCTGGTGGCTGGGGCAGGGGCCATCGGTGTAGGTCACCTGCCCGGTGCGCGTGTCCGTGCAGCGCTGCACCTGGGCCGCGGCAGGGGCCATCCAGCCGATCAAGGCGGCAAGGAAAAAAGGAAAAAACAAACGCATGGTGTGCGCTACTGTGCCCGGGCTGCGCTTGCGGCGCAAGCTTTCAAAAAAAGAAGCATCTTCCGCTTGAATATCCTGAATATCAAAGATAAAACAATCTGAAAATCATGATAATCAAACGGAAGAAGCTATCAATTCTGATAAACAGTGCATGAAAAACGGGCCTTGCGGCCCGTTGCAGCGCTGCGGTCATGCAGCCGATGCGTGAATCACTTCAACGCTTACTTCAACGCCTTGTAGCGGAAGCGCTTGGGTGCTGCGCCATCCTCGCCCAGGCGGCGTTTCTTGTCGGCTTCGTATTCCTGGTAGTTGCCGTTGAAGAAGACCCATTGCGAGTCGCCCTCGCAGGCGAGGATGTGGGTGGCGATGCGGTCGAGGAACCAGCGGTCGTGGGAGATGACCAGCACCGAGCCGGCGTATTCGAGCAGGGCGTCTTCCAGGGCACGCAGGGTTTCCACGTCGAGGTCGTTGGAGGGCTCGTCGAGCAGCAGCACGTTGCCGCCCGCGCTCAGCATCTGCGCCATGTGCAGGCGTCCGCGCTCGCCGCCGGAAAGGGTGCCGACGATCTTCTGCTGGTCCGCACCCTTGAAATTGAAGCGGCCGAGATAGGCGCGCGCCGGCGTCTGGTACTTGCCGATGGTGAGCAGATCGGCCCCGCCCGAGATCGCCTCGAACACCGTCTTGTCGTTGGCCAGCGCCTCGCGGCTTTGATCGACGTGGGAAATCCTCACCGTCTGGCCGATCTTCACTTCGCCCGCGTCGGGCTGCTCCTGGCCGGTGATGAGCTTGAACAGCGTGGACTTGCCCGCGCCGTTCGGGCCGATGATGCCGACGATGGCACCCGGCGGCACGCTGAAGCTGAGGTTGTCGATCAGCAGGCGCTCGCCGAAGCCCTTGCTGACGTTCCTGAATTCGATGACCTCGTTGCCCAGGCGCTCGGCCACCGGGATGTAGATTTCCTGGGTTTCGTTGCGCTTCTGGTATTCCTCGGAGGACAGCTCGTTGAAGCGGGCCAGACGCGCCTTGCTCTTGGCCTGCCGGCCCTTGGGGTTCTGGCGCACCCATTCGAGTTCCTGCTTCATCGCCTTGATGCGCGCGCCTTCCTGCTTGGCTTCG
>JAHRXD010000067.1 GCA_019104825.1 Comamonas sp. | reverse complement strand
CAGCGTTTGCGGCCAGTCGGCCAAGTAGGCATCGCCGGTGTAGCAGGCAGCGTCGGCCTCGACCAGGTCGCCCGAGAAGCAGATGTTTTGGCTGGGCAGATAGACGATGGTGTCGCCCTTGGTGTGGCCCCGGCCCACTTGCTTGATCTTCACCTCCAGCTTGCCCAGCCACAGGGTCATTTCACCTTGGAAGGTCATGGTCGGCCAGGTCAGGCCGGGCACGCTCTCCACGGCCTGGAACAGGCGCGGAAAGCGGCCAATTTCCGAATCCATGTCCTGCTGGCCACGCTCGACGATCAGGTCGTAGGTATCGTGGCTGGCGATGATTTGCTCCAACCCTTCGCTTTTGTAGCCCGATGCGCCCAGCACGCGCACGGCGTGGTAGTGGGTCAGCACCACGTACTTGATGGGCTTGTCGGTGATTTCGCGGATTTTGGCGATCACGCCCTGCGCGGCCACGGGGGTGGCCGTGGCATCGATGATCATGCAGCCGTCATCACCGATGATGACCCCGGTGTTCGGGTCACCCTCGGCGGTGTAGGCGTAGGCGTTGTCGCTGAGTTTTTCCCAGCTGATCTTTTTCTCTTCCAGGTCGGCCTGGGAGGCGAATTTCTTCTCGGTCATGCGCGGTTCTCCTTGAATTGAATGGCAGTGCTTGGCTGCATTACAAAGGAGATCGATTTATGATTCAAACGGTTTTTTCTTATCAATTTATTGGTTCACCTTATGAATGTCACCCTGCGCCAGCTGCATGCCTTTATCGCCGTGGCCCAGACGGGTAGCTTCACCTTGGCGGCCGAGCGGTTGTTTGTCACCCAGTCGGCTTTGAGCGGCTTGATTCGTGAACTGGAGAGCAGCCTGGGCCTGCGCCTGTTTGACCGCAGCACGCGGCGCTTGCGCTTGTCCGTGATCGGGCAGGAGCTGTACCCGCAGATCGAAAAAATCCTGCACGACCTGGAAGGCGTGGTCAGCGAGGCCGGCAACCTCAAAGCCCTGCAGCGCGGCAAGGTGCGCATTGCCGTGCCGCAGCTCTTGGCCTGCACCCTGCTGCCGCAGGTGATGGCCGACTTCAAAGCGCTGCACCCCGGCGTGCAGCTGCGCATGGTCGATTGCGCGGTGGAAAGCGTCATGGCGCGGGTGTTCTCGGGCGAGGTGGACATTGGCATCGGCCCCGAGCGCGAGACCAATTCCGACATCGAGGCCGCCGAGCTGTTCACCCTGCCCTTCATGGTGGTGCTGCCGCCCGGCCATCCGCTGGCCGAGCAGGAGCAGGTGGTCTGGCAGGACTTGAGCGCCCAGCCCCTGGTCACGCTCCAGGGGCAATTCACCGAGCTGCTGGTCAGCGACGCGGGCGATGCGGCCCGCGACCTGCAGCAGGATTCCTTCATGCAGGTGACGTTCATGACCTCGGCCCTGGCGCTGGTGCGGGCCGGGCTGGGCATCACCCTGTGCCTGCCCTATGCGCGGCTGCTGGTGGAACAGAACGGCCTGGTCATGCGCCCCCTGGTCGCGCCGGTGGTGCGGCGCAGCTTCTGGACGTTCACCCGCAAGGGCCGCGCCCTGTCCCCGGCAGCGCAGGCGTTTCTGGAAGACCTGCGTGCTCGGCTGGGGCGCAATTGGGAATAAGCGGGAATAGATGAGGAAATAAAAAAAAGCCCGCCTCGGAGTGAGGCGGGCTTGGTGCAGATAGTTAACCGTTTTTAACGTCTTTTGGTATCTGTTTGACGATTTTTAGATCACGCCCTGGCCCAGCATGGCATCGGCCACCTTGACGAAACCGGCAATGTTCGCGCCCTGGATGTAGCTGATGCTGCCGTCGGCGCGGCGGCCATGCTCCAGGCAGGCGGCGTGGATGCCGTGCATGATGCCGTGCAGGCGCTGATCGACTTCTTCGGCGGTCCAGGACAGGCGGATGGCGTTCTGGCTCATCTCCAGGCCGGAAGTGGCCACGCCGCCGGCATTGCTGGCCTTGCCGGGGGCGTACAGCACGCCGGCTTCTTCAAACACCTTGGCCGCTTCGTTGGTGCTGGGCATGTTGGCCCCTTCGGCCACGCACAGCACGCCGTTCTTGACCAGGGTGCGGGCGTCGGCTTCGTCCAGCTCGTTCTGCGTGGCGCAGGGCAGGGCGATGTCCACCGGAATGTGCCAGGGGCGCTGGCCTTCCAGGAACTGCGCACCGACCAGGGCGGCGTACTCGCTGGCGCGGCCATAGCGCTCGTTCTTGAGTTCCATGAGCTGGGCCAGCTTCTCGGGCGTGAAGCCCTCGGGGTCGTACACCGTGCCGGCGGAGTCGGACACCGTCACCACCTTGGCGCCCAGGTGCAGGGCTTTTTCCACGGCGTACTGCGCCACGTTGCCCGAGCCGGAGACGCTTACGCGCTTGCCGGCCAGATCCAGCCCCCGGGTGCCCAGCATCTCTTGGGCGAAATAGACCGTGCCGTAGCCGGTGGCCTCGGGGCGCATCAGCGAACCGCCAAAGGTCAGGCCCTTGCCCGTGAAGGTGCAGGCGGCGGTGTTGGTCAGCTTCTTGTACATCCCGGCGATAAAGCCCACTTCGCGGCCACCCACGCCGATGTCGCCCGCAGGCACGTCGGTATCCGGGCCGACGTGGCGGAACAGCTCGCTGGCAAAGGCCTGGCAGAAGCGCATCACCTCGGCCTGGCTCTTGCCCTTGGGATCGAAGTCCGAACCGCCCTTGCCGCCGCCCATGGGCAGGCCGGTCAGGGCGTTCTTGAAGGTTTGTTCAAAGGCCAGGAATTTCAGCACCGAAGGCGTCACCGAGGGGTGGAAGCGCAGGCCGCCCTTGTACGGGCCGATGGCCATGCTGTGCTGGATGCGGTAGCCGCGATTGACGTGCACCTGCCCCTTGTCGTCGTGCCAGCAGACGCGGAACTGGATCAGGCGCTCCGGCTCGACCAGGCGTTCGAGCAAGGCGTGGTCGGCGTAGTGCGGATTGGCGGAAATGAACGGCCACAGGCTCTCCATGACCTCGGTGACCGCTTGCAGGAACTCGGGCTGGTCGGGGTTGCGGCGGGCAACGTCATGCAGGAATTGGTCGAGGGTGGGGAGCGTCATGGGGAAACCGGCCTTTCATAGCGTTATTGCGATGCAGCAGATTATGCCAAAAACGTATGAACTCATGCAATCTGTATCGAGTCATCCTGGCATCACCGTTTGCGATACATCGCCGCGATGGCAGAAAAAAACGCTTGTACCCCGGAAGGCACAAGCGTTTGGCGCAATTTTTTGGATTGTGTTTTTACTCTAGTTCAAAAGGCGTGGCGCCCCATTGCACGGTGTGCGCCACCAGCCCGTAGACCAGGGTGTGCGTGGCGCTGGTGTCGGTCAGGTGGGCCAGCATGGGGGCGTGCGGGGTGCTGTCGCAGCGCAGCAGCCAGTCGGAGGCGGGCGCAGCGCTGGTCAGATCGGTGATGCACAGCAGCTGGATGCCCGTCCGCTGCGCCTGCTGCCCCAGCGCCAGCAGCGGCGCGGGCACGCCGCCCAGGGCGCACAGCACCAGGATGTCGCCACGGGCCAGGGGGGCCAGGGCGGTGTCCAGCGTCTGCCCGGCAGCCGGTTCGGCCTGCGCGGGCTTGCCCAGCGCCTGGGCCAGCAATTGGCACAACTGCTGCGCCAGCAGGTGATTGGCCCCCAGCCCCAGGGCGGTCACGCGCGGGGCGCGGTGCAGGGCGGCGGCGATGGCGTTCATGGTGCTGGCCGGGATTTGCGCCAGGGTGGCCCGCAGCTTGTCCTGCTGGGCCTGCCACAGCGCCTGGCTGTTGGGGGCGTTGGCGCTGGCCAGGGCGGCGGGGGGCAGGGGCAGGGTGCCGGCGGCGTCGGCTTCCAGCCGGGCCTGGCGGCGGGCTTCTTCATAGCTGCCGTAGCCCAGGTGGCGCACAAAGCGGGTGATGGTGGCGTTGGAGACATCGGTGATCTGCGCCAGCTCGCTGGCGCTGTAGCTGCCCAGGTGGATGGGTGTGTCCAGCACCAGCAGAGCCAGCTTTTTCTCGGTGGGCGAGAGCTGGTCGAGCATCTGGCGCAGGCGGGCCAGGAAGGGCGTGGCGTTGGGGTGGGCGGGTTGGATGGGCATGGCAGAAGTCGATGCGAAGGCAGGGCAGGGGCGATGCAAAACGGCAGTGCAAAACGGCGGTGCGGTCGGCGGTGCTGTTCAGCGCCCGCGCAGAAAGAGGGCGTCCAGCTCCGGCATCGTGAGCTGCCGCCAGGTGGGGCGGCCGTGGTTGCACTGGTCGGAACGCTCGGTCTGCTCCATCTGGCGCAGCAGGGCGTTCATTTCCTCCAGGCTCAGGCGGCGGTTGGCCCGCACGGCGCCGTGGCAGGCCATGGTGGCCAGGATTTCGTGCCGGGCGCGGGCAATCAGCGTGCTGGCTTCGTGCTGTTGCAGTTCGGCCAGCACGCTGCGGGCCAGCTCCACGGCATCGCCTTGCGCCAGCAGGGCGGGGACGCAGCGCACGGCCAGGGTCTTGGGCGAAAACGGCGCAATCTCCAGCCCCAGGGTGTGCAGGCTGGCGCTGTGCGCCTCGGCGGCGGCTACTTCCTGCGGTGTGGCGGCGAAGGTGGCGGGGATGAGCAGCGGCTGGCTGGCAATCGGCTGGTTGTTGCCCAGCTGCGCCTTCAGGCGTTCGTAGACGATGCGTTCGTGCGCGGCGTGCATGTCCACGATGACCATGCCCTGGGCGTTTTCCGCCAGGACGTAGACGCCGTGGATCTGCGCCACGGCGCGGCCCAGCGGCCAGTGGTCGGGGGCCGCGGGCGCGGGGGCGGCCCCGGCGGTGGCCGGGGGGCTGTCCTGCACTGCCCGGGGGGGGGCGCCGGCACGGTCTGTGGCGGGCGGGGCGGCGAAGCCCGCTGTGGGGGCCGGGGCTGCGGTGGGGATGGGGGCAGCTGCGGGCAGCGCAGCCTCGCGCAACGGTGCCCACAGGGCTTGCAGCTGGGCCGGTTGCAACGCCCCGGCAGCGGAGTTCAGCGGGATGTTGTGCTGGTACTGGGCCGGTGCGCGGACTGCTGCCGTGGGTGGGATGGGGGCTGCCGTCGGTTCGGCCTGCGCCAGCAACTGGGCGCGGGGCACGGCCAGGGCGTCTTCCACGGCGTGCTTGACGGCCTGGTGGACTTCGCGGCTGTCGCGAAAGCGCACTTCGATCTTGGTGGGATGCACGTTCACGTCCACGCGCAGCGGGTCGATCTCGATATACAGCGCGTATACCGGCTGTTTGTGCCCGTGCAGCACGTCCTCGTAAGCGGCCTTGGCGGCGTGGCTGATCACCTTGTCACGCACGAAGCGGCCATTCACGTAGCTGTACTGCTGGTCGCCCCGGTTGCGGGCGGCGTCCGGCAGGCCCGCGCGGCCATAGACGGTGATCGCACCGTTGTGGAACACCCGCTCCACCGGCAGGGATTGATCGACGAACTCCTGCCCCAGCACATCGGCCAGCCGCCGCGCCAGGGCCTGGCTGCGTTCGGTGTCCGGCGGCAGGGCACGCCACTGCTCGACCAGCTTGCCCTCGTGCCAGATGGCAAAGCCCACGTCCGGGCGGGCCAGGGCGTGGCGGCGCACGCTTTCGATGCAGTGGGCCAGCTCGGTGGCGTCGGTTTTCAAAAACTTGCGCCGTGCGGGGGTGGAGAAGAACAGCTCCTTGACCTCCAGCGTCGTGCCCTGGGCGCGGGCGGCGCGGCGCAGTTCGCCGCTGCGGGCGTCCAGCAGCCAGGCGCTGTCGGCATCCGCCGTGCGCGAGAGGATGCTGGTCTGCGACACCGAGGCCACCGCCGCCAGCGCCTCGCCGCGAAAGCCCA
>JAHRXD010000204.1 GCA_019104825.1 Comamonas sp. | reverse complement strand
GAGTTCAACCTGGAAGGCATCCCCGCCGCACCGCGCGGCGTGCCGCAGATCGAGGTGGCCTTCGACATCGACGCCAACGGCATCCTGCACGTCAGCGCCAAGGACAAGGGCACGGGCAAGGAAAACAAGATCACCATCAAGGCCAACTCCGGCCTGTCGGAAGAAGAAATCCAGCAGATGGTCAAGGACGCGGAGCTGAACGCTGCCGAAGACAAGAAGAAGCTGGAGCTGATCCAGGCCCGCAACCAGGGCGAAGCTGCCATCCACAGCGTGCAGAAGAGCCTGGGCGAGCATGGCGACAAGCTGGAAGCGGCCGAGAAGGAAGCCATCGAAGCTGCCATCAAGGCGCTGGAAGAAGTCCTGAAGGGCGAGGACAAGGACGCCATCGAGGCCAAGACCAACGACCTCATGACCGCCAGCCAGAAGCTGGGCGAGAAGGTCTACGCCCAGGCCCAGGCCGAAGCAGCGGCCGCCGGTGCAGGCGCCAGTGCCGAGGCGGGCGGTGCCCAGCAGCAGGCTTCCAGCCAGGCCGCCGGTGCCAGCGATGACGACATCGTGGACGCCGAGGTCAAGGAAGTGAAGCAGTAATCCCTCCCATGCAGCGGCAGACCTGACCGCTGTCCGCCGCGCAGCCCTTTGCCCCGGTTTTTCCCGGTGAAGGTCTGGCGCGGCGTTTGTCATTTGGATCGGCAGCAAATTTATGGCGAAACGCGACTTTTACGAAGTGCTGGGGGTGGGCAAGACCGCCTCCGACGACGAAATCAAGAAGGCCTACCGCAAGCTGGCCATGAAGTACCACCCCGACCGCAACCAGGGGGACAAGGCCAAGGAGGCCGAGGAGAAGTTCAAGGAGGTCAAGGAGGCCTACGAGATGCTCTCCGACAGCCAGAAGCGGGCCGCCTACGACCAGTACGGCCACGCGGGCGTGGACCCCAACATGCGCGGCGGCCCGGGCGGTGCGGAAGGCTTCGGCGGTTTTGCCGAGGCGTTCGGCGACATCTTCGGCGACATGTTCGGCGGCCAGCGCGGCGGCGGTGGCCGGGGCGGGCGGCAGATGTACCGGGGCAACGACCTGTCGTATGCCATGGAAATCACCCTGGAAGAAGCAGCCAAGGGCAAGTCCACCGAAATCCGCATCCCCAGCTGGGACACCTGCGACACCTGCCACGGCAGCGGCGCCAAGCCCGGCACCCAGCCCAAGACCTGCAACACCTGCGGCGGCAACGGCTCGGTGCAGATGCGCCAGGGCTTTTTCAGCGTGCAGCAGACCTGCCCGCACTGCCGGGGCACGGGCAAGATCATTCCCGAGCCCTGCACCGCCTGCCACGGCCAGGGCAAGATCAAGCGGCACAAGACGCTGGAAGTGAAAATCCCTGCCGGTATCGACAGCGGGATGCGCATCCGCAGCAGCGGCAACGGCGAACCGGGCGTCAACGGCGGCCCGGCGGGCGATTTGTATATCGAAATCCGCATCAAGCAGCACGACATCTTCGAGCGCGACGGCGACGACCTGCATTGCCAGGTGCCGGTGAGCTTCATCACCGCAGCCCTGGGCGGCGAGATCGAGGTGCCCACCCTGTCGGGCAAGGCGGCGATCGACATCCCCGAAGGCACGCAGGCGGGCAAGCAGTTCCGCCTGCGCGGCAAGGGCATCAAGGGCGTGCGGGCCAGCTACCCCGGCGACCTGTACTGCCACATCGTGGTGGAGACGCCGGTCAAGCTCACCGAGTACCAGCGCAAGCTGCTGCGCGAGCTGGAAGAGTCGCTGAAAAAAGGCGGCTCGCGCCACTCGCCCAGCGGGGAGAGCTGGACGGACAAGCTGAAGCGCTTCTTCAGCTAAGCCCAGAAACAAACATGGCCGCCAGAGCATTTTGCCTGGCGGCTTGTTTTATGTATCGATGGGATGAAAATTCAAAAACAGGAGCTTTAACTGCGCTCATGCAAAAGATTTGAAAGTATTTATGTATTCAAATCCAATCATATCAAGCGCAACAAGCTATTGTTTCAGGGGAACCTGCACAAACACCAGCCGCTGCAGGCGCGGGGATGCGGCCAGGGCGCTGGGCAGCAGGTAGCGGCCACGGAACCAGGGGATGTCCACCCGGGTAAAAGGCACCTGCCAATCCAGCCCGTTGCGCTGCCATGCCTGCCAGACCAGGGTAGTGCAGTAAATGCCGTTGCCCGGTGCCTGTTCCTGCACTTGAAAGGGCCGCCCCAACTGGGCCAGCGCCCAGGCCACGGCCTGCCGGCGGGCTGCGGTGTCGGCCTGCGCCACATGGTGCAGCGCAAAGGCACGGGCGCGTTCGGGGGCCAGGAAAAAGTCCAGGCTGTCCAGCACCACGGCATCGGGCTGGCCCGCTCGCTCCGAAGGCGTGGCGTGAACCACCTGCCAGGCTCCGCTTTCGCCCACCAGCATCCCGACGTGGCTGAACAGGCCCTGCTGGTCAATCGCCCGCACCATGTGGCTGACCGCCTCGGTGCCCTGGCGGAACACCAGGTCGCCGGCCTGCGCCTGGGCCGGCAGCCGCACCTGGGCAGCGGCCTGGGCGCAGATGGAAAAAAGGACGGCACCCAGGGCCGCCCCACGCCAGCGGCAGGCTGGCATTAGAACGTGTTTGCGATCTCGGCGCGAAGGGGTGCGGGATGCGGATCGGGATGGTCTGCCAGGCGCAAACCGCAGCAATAGCCCAGCTATTGCGAGGATTTGCAACGCCGCAGAGCGCCCGAGGCCGCGACTGCACACCCGCGCAGAGGTCGTAAACACGTTCTTACAACCTGATCTTCCAGCCGTCTTTTTCCTTGACCAGATTCATGTTGTCGGTGTCGGTCTTGCCGTTCTTGAACGTCACCTGCAATTGCACGCGCAAGGCCGCCTCGCCCTGCTCCTGCTGGCTGACGATCTGCACGTCCTGCAAGCCGCCGTTGGCATCGATTTGCGTTTTCCCGGCGGCGACCATCATCTGCACCTTGCCCTTGACCATGATCATCTCGTTGGCCGAAACGCTTTGCAGCGCCAGAAAACCGATGGCCTTGTCGGTATCGCCTGCCGCCACGGCAGCGTAAAAGCCCTTGACCGTCGCCTCCGGGCCGCTGCCGAAACAGGCGCTCAGGCCCGCCGCCAGCCCCAGCGCCAAACATGTTCTGCGTGAAATCATCGTCCACCCTTTCGGAATCATTGCTGAGATGTTGGAGAGCCGCCCTTGCGGCAAAACGCCGCCATGCCGATGGCCAGCCAGCCCAGCATCAGGCTGGTGCCACCCCAGGGCACGAAGGGACGGAAGGTTTCCACGCCGGTAAAGGTGCGCAGATAGATCAGGCCGCTGAACAGCAGCACCCCCAGGGTGATGAGCAGGGCGGCAAGGTGCAGCCAGCGGCCGGCCCCCTGCCGCGCCCACACGCCCAGGGCCAGCAGCACGACGGCATGGAGCAACTGCTGCTGCACGGCCTGCTGCAAGGTGGCGCGGGCGGCTTCCCGCGCGGCAGGGTCGGCGATAAAGCCCAGGCCATGGCTGGCATAGGCCGCCAGACCGACGCCGGTGCTGCCCAGCAGGGCGGCGGTGACGAGTATCCAGAGGGCACGCATGGCAGCCACGTCAGACATTGCGGCTGAACACCACGGCGCCATCGACCAGCGTATGGCGCACCTGGGCGGGCAGTTCCGTGCCGGTGAACGGCGTACTCTTGGCCTGGCTGCGCAAGGCAGCGGGCGCCACCGTCCAGGCCGCTTGCGGATCGACGATGCACACGTCGGCCACGCCGCCCACTTGCAGGCGGCCCAGTTGGGCATCTACGGCCCGACCCAGCACGTCCACCGGAGCGCTGGTGACGGTTTGCAGGGCACGCGCCAGAGGCACGCCGTCGCGCTGGCTCCAGAGGATGGCGGCGGACAGCAGCAGCTCCACCGCGCTGGCGCCGGGTTCGGCTTCGGCAAAGGGCTTGACCTTGGCGTCTTCCTCGACCGGGGTGTGGTCGGACACCAGGGCATCGATGGTGCCGTCGGCCAGCGCAGCGGCCAGCGCGTCGCGGTCGGCCTGCTGGCGCAGCGGCGGGATGAGGCGGGCGCTGCTGTCGAAATAGCCGATGTCGGCATCGGTGAGCAGCAGGGAGTGGATGGACACGTCCGCCGTCACGTTCAGCCCCTGGGCCTTGGCCTGGCGCAGCAGCGCCACGCCGGCAGCGCTGGACAGGCGGCACAGATGCACGCGCGTCTGCGTGCCGCGAATCAATTCAAAGATGGTGTGCAGGGCAATGGTTTCCGCCGCCACCGGCACCCCGGCCAGGCCCATGCGCGTGGCCGAGGGGCCGCTGGCCGCCACGCCCTTGCCCAGGTCCTTGTCCAGCGGGCGCAGCCAGACGGCAAAGCCGAAGGTGTTGGCATACGCCAGGGCGCGGGCCAGCGCCTGGGTGTTGGCCATGGGTACGTCGGCCTGGCCGAAGGCAACGCAGCCCGATTCGGTCAGCTCGGCCATTTCGGTGAGGATTTCGCCCTTCAGGTCCTGGGTCAGCGCCCCCATGGGGAACAGACGCGCCTTGTGCTGCTTTTCGGCGCGGAACTTGAGCATTTCCACCAGCCCCTGCTCGTCCAGCACCGGGTCGGTATCCGGCGGGCAGACCAGGCTGGTCACGCCACCGGCCACGGCGGCCTGCATTTCGGAGTGCAACATGCCGGCGTGTTCGTGCCCCGGCTCGCGCAGGCGCACGGCCAGATCGACCAGGCCGGGCAGCACCCAGCAGCCGCTGGCATCGATGGTCTGCTGCGCGGCAAAGCCCGCCGGGGCCGCACCGATGGCGAGGATTTTGCCGTCGGCAATGGCCACGTCCGCCACTTGGTCGAGGCCCGAGGCCGGGTCGATCACCCGGCCATTGCGAAGAAGTATTTGCGTCATTTTTAACTGCCCAATAGGGTGCCGGGGCTTGTCAGACAGGCGCCAGCCGCTCTCATTCATGAAGTTGTATCAGGCCTCAAGCCTCGTTGCCAGCCACGATGGACATCACCGCCATGCGCACGGCAATGCCGAAGGTCACTTGCGCCAGGATGACCGACTGCGGCCCGTCGGCCACCGCCGAGGAAATCTCCACGCCCCGGTTGATCGGGCCGGGGTGCATGACGATGGCGTCCGGCTTGGCCAGTTGCAGGCGCTCGGGCGTGAGGCCGAAGCTCTTGAAATACTCCTGGCTGGACGGCAGCAGCGCCCCGCTCATGCGCTCGTTTTGCAGGCGCAGCATGATGATGACGTCGCAGTCGCGGATGCCTTCTTCCAGGTTGTGGAACACGCGCACGCCCATGTGGGCCAGATCGGACGGCACCAGGGTGCGCGGGCCGACCACGCGCACTTCCGGGCAGCCCAGGGCCAGCAGGGCGTGGATGTCCGACCGCGCCACGCGCGAGTGCAGCACGTCGCCGACGATGGCTACGCGCAGGTTGGTGAAATCCTTTTTGTAGTGGCGGATGGTGTAGGCATCCAGCAGCCCCTGGGTGGGGTGGGCGTGTCGGCCATCGCCTGCGTTGACCACATGGACGTGCGGCGCAACGTGTTTGGCGATCAGGTAGGGGGCGCCCGATTCGCTGTGGCGCACGACGAAGATGTCGGCGGCCATCGCGCTCAGGTTGTCGATGGTGTCCAGCAGCGTCTCGCCCTTGGCGGTGGAGCTGCGGCCAATGTCCAGCGTGAACACGTCCGCCGAGAGACGCTTGGCGGCAATGTCGAAGGTGGTGCGGGTGCGGGTGCTGTTCTCGAAGAACAGGTTGAACACGCTCTTGCCGCGCAGCAGGGGCAGCTTCTTGACCTCGCGGTCATTGACGCTGACGAAGTTGCTGGCCGTGTCCAGGATGTGCGTGAGGATGTCGCGCGACAGCCCTTCGGGCGAGAGCAGGTGGATCAGCTCGCCGTTCTTGTTCAGTTGGGGATTGCGGGTGGTGGGCATGGAGAACGCCTGTCGGGGGTTTTAAGCTTCTTTAACGGCAAAGTGAAAACGGCCATCGTCGGCCCGCACCAGGGCCAGCACCTGGCTGGGCGGCAAGGCCACGCGGGCGGCGGCAAAGTCGGCGGCGTAGGGCAACTGGCGGCCCCCGCGATCGACCAGCACGGCCAGGCGCACGCAGCCGGGGCGGCCATAGTCGTACAGCTCGTTGATCACGGCCCGCACGGTGCGGCCGGTGTAAAGCACGTCGTCCAGCACCAGCACATCGGCGCCGTTCACATCGAAATGCAGCTGCGTCTGGGCGCTGCTGGCCATGCCGCGCTGGGCAAAGTCGTCGCGGTGCAGGGCCGAGGACAGCACGCTGACCGGCTCGGTCAGGCCCAGGTCCTGGTGCAGCCGCTCGGCCAGCCAGGCACCACCCGAGGTGATGCCCGCCAGCCGGGTCTGCGGCCCCATCAGGCTGCGCACGCCGCGCAGCAGCTCGCGGTACAGGGCTTCGGCGTCCAGCACCAGGCTGGTGGCCAAGGGGGAGGTCGTGGCGGCGGGGGGGGAACTCATGCAAGACTCCTTAAAAACTGTTCCAGGATGATGCAGGCGGCAGCGGCGTCGGCATCTTTGGCGCCCAGCGACAGGACTTCGGTGGTGGTGTAGCGCTCATCGACTTCGTACACCGGCAGGCCGAAGCGCCCGCGCAACTGGCGGCCAAACTTCAGCGCCCGGGCGGTGTTGTCGTGCGCCGCGCCATCGGGGTGGTAGGGCACGCCGATCACCAGCGCCTGCGGTTGCCACTCTGCTATCAATTCTTTCACGGCAGCAAAACGGGCGTCGGCACTTTCGGCCCGGATGGTCGTCACCGGGCTGGCCGTGCCCAGCACGCGGTTGCCGCTGGCCACGCCGGTGCGCTTGGCGCCGAAGTCAAAGGCCAGAAACTGCTGCTGGCCGGCTGGCAGCGCCGGTGCAGCGTCCGGTGCAGTGTTGGCGCTCATGCGTTACCAGCTTCGGTATGCAGCATCCAGGGCTGCAGGCCGAGCAATTGCAGGGCGGCGGCGTAGCGCTCTTCCGGGGCCACGTCGAAGACGACGCCGGTGTCGGCACCGACGGTCATCCAGGCGTTCTCGCGCAGTTCGGATTCGAGCTGCCCCTCGCCCCAGGCGGCGTAGCCCAGGGTGACCAGCACGCGCTTGGGGCCGGCGCCGTGGGCGACGGCTTCCAGCACGTCCTTGGAGGTGGTCATCTCCAGCCCGCCGGGCACGGTCAGGGTGGAGGCGTAGACCGCCTCCTCGGCGTGCGGGGCATCGAGCACCACCGGGTCGTGCAGCACGAAGCCCCGGTCGGTCTGCACCGGGCCGCCGCGAAAGATCGGGCCGTCCGCCAGGTCGGCGCGGCCCATGGGCAATTCGATTTTTTCCAGCAGCCCCTTCAGGGTCAGGGTGCCGGGTTTGTTCACCACCAGCCCCAGGGCGCCGCGTTCGTTGTGTTCACACACATACACCACACTGCGGGCGAAAAACTCGTCTTCCAATTGCGGCATGGCAATCAGAAAGTGGTTGGCAAGGTTGAGCACGGCATCAGACATAGGGGGCGATTTTATGCCCCCCAGCCCGCCGCCCCCGGGCGTTGGCGCAGGAAGCCGTCCTTCGGTGCAAACAAAATAAAAAATAGCTGCTTCCACTCAAAATATAACGATTTCAGGTATTTTCATACCTGAAATTGTTTACACAAGAGCGGAAACAGCTATATGTTTTGACAATCTACCCGGCGATCAATCGGTATAGCCGTGAATCAGCCCCAGCAGTTCCTCGTCGCCATACGGCTTGCCCAGGTAGTGGTTGGCGCCCAGCTCCATCGCCAGATCGCGGTGCTTGGCCGCCATGCGCGAGGTGATCATGATCACGGGCAGGTCCTTCAGCCGCTCGCTGGAGCGGATGTTGCGCAGCAGGTCGAAGCCGTCCATGCGCGGCATCTCGATGTCCGACAGCACCACGTCGGGCAGTTCGTCCTGCAATTTTTCCAATGCCTGCAAACCATCGGCAGCGGCGCTGACGCGGAAGCCCTCGCGCTGCAGCAGGCGCTGGGTGACGCGGCGCACGGTGATCGAATCGTCCACCACCATCACCAGCGGCGCCTGCACCACGGGGCGGCCGGCCTGCACGTCCTGCGCGGCAGACTGCTGGCGCAATTGCCTGACCTGGGCGTCGTCCAGAATCGCGGGCAAGCCCTGACCCAGGGCGCGGATTCTCTCGCCATGCACGGCAACCAGCGCCACCGGGTTGTAAATCAACACCACCGCCCCCGAAGGCAGCAGCGACATGCCGGCCAGACCGGGCAGACGCGCCAGCTGGGGGCCCAGGTTCTTCACCACCACTTCCTGGCTGCCCAGCACTTCATCGACGTGCAGCGCCAGACGCTGCGAGGCGCTATTGACGATGACCACCGGGCGGGTCTTGCCCCCCGTGCTGTCGGTGCTGCGCGGCGACTGGCTCCACACCGCCCCGGCCCACAGGAAGGGCAGATGGCTGCCGTCGGCCTGGGCCAGCTCGCCGCTTTGGTAGGCCTGTTCCAGCTCGGGCAACGGCAGGCGGCGCACCACTTCGACCAGACTGGCCGGTACGCCGACGACGAAATCGCCCATGCGCAGCAGCACCACCTGGGTCATGGCGGTGGTCAGGGGCAGCACCAGCTCGAATACCGTGCCCTGACCGGGCTGGGTGGTGGTTTCGATGCGCCCGCCCAGCGCCAGCACCTCGGAACGCACCACGTCCATGCCCACGCCGCGCCCGGCAATGCCGGAGACCTGCTCGGCGGTACTGAACCCGGGCATGAAGACCAGTTGCGCCGCCCGGGCGGCATCCACGGTGGTATCGGCATCGATCAGGCCGTTTTCCAGCGCCTTGGCGCGGATGCGCTCCAGGTTCAGGCCCGCGCCATCGTCCTCAAACCGCACCGAAACTTCGTTGCCCGACTGCTGCACGCGGATACTGACCTGCCCGGCAGCGGCCTTGCCCGCCGCCTCGCGTACCGCCGACGCCTCGATGCCGTGGGCCACGCAGTTGCGCAGCAGGTGTTCGAAGGCGGGGGTCATGCGCTCCAGCACACCCCGGTCCATTTCGATGGTGCCGCCCAGCACTTCCAGCCTGACCTGCTTGCCCGTGTCCTTGGACGCCTGGCGCACCACGGCGTACAGGCGCTCGGCCACCGCGTCGAACTCCACCATGCGGGTGCGCAGCAGATCGCGCTGCAAGTCGCGCGACAGGCGGCCCTGCACCAGCAGTTCGTCTTCCGCACCGGTGACTTCACGCTGCAGGTTGCGCTGCACGGTGGCCACGTCGTTGACCGACTCGGCCAACATGCGGGTCAACTCCTGCACGCGGGTGAAGCGGTCGAACTCCAGCGGGTCGAAGTCGGCGCCGCTGTCCCTGGCCAGTTGCTGGCGCGACTGCATCTGCGACTCGGCCTGCACTTCCATATCGCGCAACTGGTAGCGCAGGCGCTCCAGGTTGCTGGTCAATTCGCCCAGGAAGTTCTTGATCTGCCCGACCCGGGCATCCAGGCGCGAGCGGGTGATGATCACCTCCCCGGCGTCATTGACCAGGCGGTCGAGCAACTGCGTGCGTACCCGCACCATGGCTTGCGGGCCACGGGCAGGTGTCACCGGCGCTGCAGGCGCGGCCAGCGCAGCGGCCAAAACCGGGGGCTGGGCCGCAACGACCGGCGCAGGGGCGGCAGGCTCCAGCGCAGCGACGGCCTCCTGCTGCTCACTGACGGTGCGCAGCAACTGGAAGGCGGCCTCCATGGCATCGAGCTTGACAAACAGCGGCTCCAGCACCTCGCTGGTGACCGACTCGGTGTCGATCTGCTCCAGGGTGGATTCCAGGCGGTGTGCCATTTCGCCCAGGCGCATCGCCCCGGCCAGGCGGGCACTGCCCTTCAAGGTGTGCAGGGCACGCAGCAGCACGGCCCGTGGCTGCGGGCGCTGGGGGTGGGCGCTCCACTCCCGCAGGGCGCCGCTCAAGGTGGGCAGCAGCTCCTGCGCCTCTTCCTCGAAAATCGGGAACAGTTCGGCATCGACCATGTCCAGCACGTCGATATCCTCGTCGGCCTCTTCCTCCAGGGCCATGGCCCGCACCATGGCGGCATCCAGTGCGTGCTGGGCCTGCAATGCCTGCGCCAGTGGCTCGGCGGCGGCAGGCCCGGCTGTTTCGACCGATGCCGGTGCTGCAACGCTGTCCTCTACTTCCTGTCCCGGCAGGAGATCGGGAAGGGCGGCTTCGGTCGCTTCAACGCTTGCAGCGTCGGCATCGCTGTCATCTGCGGCCCCTGGTTCGGCGTAAGTTTCCTGCGCCGGAGACTCCTGCAATACCGGCAGCTCCAGCAATTGCGCCAACTGCGTTTGCACTGCCTCTTGCGGCAAGGGCAGGAAGCCGGCGGCAAACTGGTGCAGCAGGCGACGGATTTCCTCCGCTGCGGCCACCAGCACCGACACCCGGGCCTGCTGCCCATCGGGCAAAGGCAGCAGATGCAGCAGGACATGCTCCAACAGCCGCGCCAGACGGGACAGATCGGCAAACCCCACCGTGGCCGAACTGCCGGCCAGCGAATGTGCCCAGGCATGGGCGCCCTCCGGCTGGGGATGGCGCACGTCGGCTTGCCAGGCGTCCAGGCTGTCGCACAGCTTTTGCGACCATTCCTCGGCCTCGGCCAGATACACGTTGTACAGCGGCAGGGAGACACGCAAGTCGCCAATGCGTTTGATCTGCGGATCGTCTTCCGGCTCCGGCACGGGCAGGTCGAAATCGAAGGACAGGCTTTGATCCAGCACAGGCAGCGCGGTGCTGTCGGCACCGACGGCTTGTTCTGCTGCGGGCAGCTCCGGTTCCAGGGTAAGCACAGGCATCGAACCCGGTTCCAGCACAAACTCTGGCTCTGGCTCTGGCTCTGGCTCTGGCAAGGATTCGGGCCCCCGAGCCGGCTCCGGTTTCTGTTCCAGTTCCGGGACAAACTCGGGTTCGGGTTCGGGTTCGGGTTCGGGTTCGGGTTCGGGTTCGGGTTCGGGTTCGGGTTCGGGTTCGGGTTCGGGCGCAAACTCCGGCTCCGGCTCCGGCGGGGTGGGGGCGTCCTGCGCCACCGGCTCCAGCACCCAGGCATCGGCTTGTGCCTGTTGCGCAGGTTGCACGGCGGGTTGCGCCGCAGCCGTTGCCTGGCCGCTGGCCGCTGCCATATCCAATTCCAGCAATTGCCCTTGCAGGCGCATGGCATCGGCACTGGCCCGAAACGCAGTAGCCTGCCACGGCGCATCCTGGCCCGTGCGGATAGCTTGCACCCATTGGGCAAATCCTTGCATGGCCTGCCCGGCCAGGGCCAGCATCGGCGCGGGCATGGGTTTTTGCTCGGCCAGCCAAGCGTTGAGCATCTGCTCCATGGCCCAGGCGGCTTCGCCAAATTCATCGAGCTGCACCATGCGCGAGCTGCCCTTGAGCGTGTGGAAGGCCCGGCGCAATACAGTCTGCCCGCTCAAATCGCCATGGTTCTGTGCCAGCGCCTGCAAGGCAGCCTGGCCATTGGCGATGACTTCTGCCGCTTCTTCCAGGAAGATGTCGCGCAGTTCGGCATCGGAGTCTTCTTCGGCAGCCACCTCCAGAGGCTGGGCCGGCTCGGAAGGCACCAGTTCGGCAGGCGCCACAGGCGCGGGCGCCGGTGCAAGCACGGGGGCCGACTCGACGGCAGGCATGACTGCGGCAGCGGATGGCACGCCCGGCATCAAGGTGCTGCTGGGCTGTTCGGAACGGGCCTGGACGATATGTTCGGCATCCTGCGTATTGCCATCGCTTTGGCGCTGACGGGTGCGGCCCATGGTGAGCTTGAGCTCTCCCGCCACTTCGTCGTAGCTGTAAAGCTTGCGGGCCATGCTGGGCTGGTAGCTCAACATGTCGATCAGAAAGCCCAGCACCCCCAGGCTGTTGCCCAGTTTGTCGAATACGGTCTGGCGCTCCTCGGGCGCGACGGCTCCGGTTTGCAGGCCCTCGACATAACGGCGCATCTGCGCCATGGCCGATGCTGCCGGATCGAGGCCGAGTACCGAAAGGACGCCCCGAATCTGCGCCAGCAGCCCACCCACGGGCTGCAGCGGCTGCACGTCGTCCGGAGCGCGGAAGTATTGGTCGAGGTGTTTTTCCGCCTCGCTCAAGGTTTGCCGCAGTTCCCCCACGACGCTGCCCATGGTCTGCTGGTCGCTGACTTGGTGGTAAAGCCGCTCCATCCAGTCTTCCAGCGGCGCTGGCGCCTGGCCTTCCAGCACACGCATCAGACGCCGGGCCAGAACCTGCGTGTGCATCGCCATGTCGGCTTCGCCGACATCCAGGGAGCTGAACGCCGCCTGCAAATACAGTACGGCAGTGGCCACTTCCATGGCCACTTCGGTGCTGGGCAATTGTCCGGTTTGCTCCAGGCGCCGCGCAATCAGGGTCAGCGCCTGCTCCAGCGCCTGGCTGCCCGGGTTCAATTGCACCAGGGACTCGGTCACCAGCGAGAACTGGCCGACAACGGGTTTGATCTTCTGCCGGTCCCCTCCGGCCAGGGCCGACCACAACTCTGCCGCAGCGGCCAGGCGCTTGCGGGCCTGGGCCAATACAGCCGGGTCGAAGCGCCCGAAATGGGCTTTCTCGTAGTCCACCGACTGGTAACGTTGCAGACCCAACCCGGCACGTACGGCCTGCAGGACAGGCGCCTGACCGGCTGGCGGATCGCCCGCCTGGGTGCAAAAGAACAGCATGTCCTGCAACAGCCGATCCGTTCCGACTTCCTGGCCTTTGGCCAGACTGGCATAGACCATCAACACCCGCGAGGCAACGCGCTTGGTATAGACGTCTTCCTTGAGCAGGCCATGTGCCATGGCATCAAAAAAGCCTGCACACACTTTCCAGAAAGTGCGCCACGGAACAGCGCCTTGCCCCTGGGCCAGCCCCAGACTCAACTGGCGCAGCCGTGCGGCGGCAGCCCTGTCGGCAGTTTTCACCACCTGCAGCACGGCGGCATCCAGAACACTTCGCGCCTGCGCCCCGTACGCAACAGGCGGCACATCGACCGGCAAGACCGGCTCGCGCAGGCGCCGCTCCACCGGCCACAAATCGGCCGGATGCACTTTGCCTTCCTGCCCATGCAGTGCCTGCACGTCGCGGTACTGCGTGAACAAGGCCACCGGCAGCACGGTCTTGCCCGCCAGGACGACATCCAGGTACTCCAGCAGGGCAAAGCTGGTTTTTTCCAGGGTCTGGACGGCGGCATTGGTGCAGTCCTGGGGGTGCTGCACATAGTGCTGCACCGCCGCTTCCATGGCCTGAAGCACCAGCCCCACCTGGGGCTGATCGACCATATCCAGGGCCCCTGCCGACTGGTGCAATTGCTGCTTGGCCATGCGCAGCGGGCTGGTGTCCAGCGCGGCCAGGTCGGATTCACGGGCCTCCTGGGCTTCCAGCACAAAGCGGCGCATCAGCCGGACAGCTGCCTCAAGCGATTTGCGCAACTCCTCCTGCACCCACGCCAGCGGGCCCAAGTCCTGTTCTGCCAGACCCGTGCGGGGGGAAGTGTCTTGATGCAATGAC
>JAHRXD010000136.1 GCA_019104825.1 Comamonas sp. | reverse complement strand
CATCCTGGGCTACACCAGCCAGGGGCACTTTCTGCTGAACTGCGGGTTTACCGAAAAAACCGATGCGCTCACCCTGTCTCAGCGGGCGCTGGCCGGCAAGCTGGTGCTGGAGCATGAAATGGGTGAGCTGTTCAAGGTGCTGGGCCTGTGCAAGGGCGTGGCGCCCTGGCCCGCCCTGGGCTTTGCCCACGGCGACCGCACGCATCGGCTGTAGATACAGAGATAGAGCAAAGGAACCTCCATGCTGCTGCGCTGGGCCATCGTGGTCTTCATCGTGCTGCTGCTGATCGACAGCACCACCGGCATCCTGGCCAGACTGCCGCGCCTGCCGGGCGATCTGCGCTTTCCGCTGGGGCGGCGCACGCTACGCCTGCCGTTTACCAGCGCCCTGCTGCTGGCGGTGCTGCTGCTGGTCGGCCTCAAGTCGCTGGCGTGGCTGGCGCAGCAGTTTTAGCTTTGGTGGCCAGTTCATCATGGTGCTCAGGAGGTTTCGGCAAAACAGGGAATATCCGGCACCACAAGCCCGATGGAAGTGACGCCATCGTGCGACTCCGCCACGGTGCGCCCTCCGTGCATGCGGGCGATGGCGGCAACAATGGCCAGGCCCAGCCCATGGTTGCGGATGGCGCCCGTACGTGCCGCGTCTACCCGGTAGAAGCGATTGAACAAGTGGGGCAGATGTTCAGTGGCGATGGTGCAGCCTTGATTAACAACACAGAGCGCCGTTTCGCCGTCCAGCCTTTCAATGCGGACGAGCAGCTCACTCTGCGGAAGTGCATACCGGGTCGCATTCCCGATGAGGTTGGACAGGGCACGCTGCAACAGACGAACATCCACGGCACAGGCGGCATCGCCCTCCACACGCAGGTGCAGGCCCGCTTCCTCGATAGCCGCCTCATGCAGACCGGCGACTGCGACTGCAACGGCCGCCAGGCTTTCGACGTTTTCGCGCCGTGCCTCGGTCCCTCGGTCGGCCTGGGACAGGAACAGCATGTCCTGCACGATCAGCGCCATGCGCTGCAGCTCTTCGAGCTGCTCCCCCAGAACGTCTCTTAACGTATCGACATCCCGAGCCTTGCGCAAAGCGACTTCGGAATTTCCCATCAGGGTTGCCAGCGGGGTAAAGAGTTCGTGGGCGACGTCTGCATTGAAGGCCTCCAGTTGTTCATAGGCTGTATGCAGACGCTCGAGCAAACCGTTGACATGCTGCACCAGCGGCACCAGCTCGTCGGGCTGAGCGGAACCGTCCAGGTGCTGGTGGAGAGTGTTGGCCTCCAATGCCCGAATCTGCGCAGAAAGGCCGCGTAGCGGCGTCAGACCGATCTGCACCAGCGTATATCCGCCGGCGGCAATCACCACGACCCCAGCCAAGGCGGCCACGATCAATGTGCGTGCCAGGTGCTGCAGAACGCGGTCATCGTCGCTGGCGTCCAGGCGCAGCAATACCCCGACAAGGCCCGAGTCGGTCGGGATGTCGAACTGCGCCTCAATCGTGCGGTGGTCAGGCGGAATGGCAGAGCTGGCATAAATAACACGGCCTGCCGCATCGGTCAGGGACATTCCCATGTCCCGCCGTCCGACCATCGCATCGTCGAGTTTGTGCGCAAGCGCGGAACCAGCGAGTCCTCCCACCTCGGTGACGAGGTGACGCACCTGGCTTTGCTGCTGCCGCAGTACGTCCCTTTGTCGCTCCTGGAAACTCAGCAGCGTCGCGGTGTAAACGCCAAGGCAGGCCAGGGCCAGCCCCGCCAGTGTCAGAAGGGCAAGCCAGCGAGCAAGCCGATGGCCCAGCGATCCAGCATGTCTTTGCCGCACGGTTACCGATCTTCGAGCACGTAGCCCATGCCCCGAACCGTGTGCAGCAGGGGGCGCTCGAACGGCTGGTCAAGTTTGCTGCGCAGCCGTCGCACGGCAACGTCGATCACGTTCGTACCATGGTCGAAATTCACATCCCACACCTGCTCGGCAATTTCGGTACGCGACAGCACCTCACCCTTGCGGCGCAGAAGAAGCGTCAATAGCTGAAACTCCTTGGCCGACAGGTCAATGCGCTGCCCGGCCCGCGTGGCGCGGCGCCTTCCAAGGTCGACTTGCAGGTCGGCAAGCGCCAGGACAAGCGCATCGGGTGCCGGTGCAATACCGGCTGCGCGACGAAGAAGCACTTCGATGCGTGCAACCAGTTCGGAAAAGGCAAAAGGCTTGACAAGATAGTCGTCCGCCCCCGCCTTCAAGCCGCGTACCCTGTCTTCGATGCGGTGGCGTGCCGTCAGCATGATCACCGGGGTTTGCTTGCTCTGTCGCAGCGCTGCCAAAAGGCCAAAGCCGTCAATGCCCGGCAGCATGGTGTCGAGGACGATGAGGGCGTAGCTTTCATGCAAAGCCATGTGCAGGCCGTCGATTCCGTTTGTTGCCACGTCGATCACGTACCCCTCTTCAGCAAGTCCCTTGCGCAGGTAACCGGCTATCTTGGCCTCGTCTTCCACGATGAGAAGTTTCATGAGGCACGCCGATCCCTGGCTGGCCTGTCGCCACCTGTCCGAATTGTCATTTTCACGTTCTACTCCTGTTCGGTGCGATTTCCTACATTGCAGCCATGCCTTCGGGCATGTCGATTTTTCCATCACACACTGCAAAGGATCATGCAATGAAACTCACCCGCCTTGTCGCACTGCAGGCTGTTGTTCTGGCAATGGCACTGCCAATGGCAGCCCAGGCCGATTCGATCTGGCATCCTGCAAACAACCAGCAGGGCTATACCTACCACCCGGACCATTTCAAAAGCACCAAGACCCGCGCTCAGGTCATTGCAGAGGTAGAGGCTGCCCGCAAGGACGGTTCGCTGATGCTGCTCTGGCGTGGACTGCCGCTGCCGGTCGAGAGTTCCGAGGCCCCGAAAACGCGCCAGCAAGTGATCGACGAAATGCGCAATGAAACGCCGCAGGCACGGCAAGCGCGGCTTGAGATGTATTCCGGTAGCTGAAGCAATCGCTCCCTGGTCGCCTGCAACCCGCACCATTCGCAAGCCACCAGGAAGGGCTTGCCGGACAATTTCCAGGCCGTAGTCCATCGAGTCCACCTCGTACCGTTACACTTTCCCCATGCGCCGCTGGCTCGCCATCTTTCTGCTCGTATTGCTGCCTGCCCAGGCAACCTGGGCGGTGATTGCCGGCTATTGCATCGATGGTCCAGGCGTGACGGCAGACCATTTCGGACACCATGACCGCACCCTGCACGGCCATGCCTTCACACTCCCCGAGACATTGCCGGATGTTCCAGACTCGGACAGCGGCAACGCAGCCAGCACAAGCCCCGACTGCGGGCACTGCCACGGGCACTTCGCTGGCGTCCTGGCTGAAGCTGGTCTGCTGCAGCTAGAGCCGTCCGACGGTCTGTCCATCCGCCTTGGCACAGAGTCGTGGCCCGCATGCACGACTGCCAGACCTGAGCGCCCCAAGTGGGTTCGCCTCGCCTGATCGGCGAGTCGGGGCCCCTTCTTTTCCTGATCCTGTTCGTATCGAAGTACCTGCTTGTGCGGGCATTACGGTGCGCGACTCCGTCACCTGGCCACAGCCCGCCGATCTCCCATGCCTTTCCACTAAGCACTGGAGTATCGGATGCATCCGAAATCACGAATATTGACTCGTCTACGGCAGGCTACGCTTGCCATCATCGTTGCAGGCATAGGCGCCAGCGCCTATGCCCAGTCGTCGTCGGCGCCGCCGGCCAGCCTAAAAGATCTTTTCGACGCAGCCTGGGCGCAGCAGCCCGAATTTCAAGCGTTGTCGATGCGCCAGGATGCCGTGCATGCACAGCAGCGTGCCGCCGAGGCCTGGACGCCGGAGCCTGTGGCCATGGAGGTGGCAAACAAGACCGATCGTTTCAACCGCAACCGTGGGGTGCGTGAACTTGAGATCGGTGTTTCCATTCCCCTTTGGCTGCCGGGCGAACGGCGCAGCAGCCGTGCGCTTACGGCAGCGGAAACGTCCGCACTGAAGAGCCGTATGGCATCTGCCCAGTTACGCCTGGCCGCTGAAGTGCGTGCAGCATGGTGGAGTTGGCAGCTTGCACGCATGGATGCCGAAATGGCACGCGCACAGATGGACAGCGCACGTCGCATCGCTGCCGATGTTACCCGGCGTGCCAAGGCCGGCGACTTGGCACGTGCGGATCAGCACCAGGCCGATGGCGCCGTTGCGGCTGCCGAAGCTGGCGTAGCGCAGTTTGAAGCAGGCGCGACTGCAGCGCTGGAACAACTCAAGGCATTGACCGGTGGTATTGCTCCCGCATCGCCTGCCGGTCTGTTCTCTGCCGAGCCCGAGCCTGTGTCGATGCCCCCCGATCCGCATCCCGCATTGAGCGAGCTGCAGGATCGCATTACCGTGGCCGAACGCACCGCAGACCTGGTGGCCAGGCAGTCACGCGCCAACCCGGAACTATCGTTGTCCACCACCCGCGACCGCGGGACATTCGGCGAGCGTTACGACCAGACGGTCACGATGGGCATTCGCATCCCGTTCGGTGCGGGATCGCGCCATGACGGTCGTGTCGCTGCCGCGCGGGCAGAGGCACTGGAGGCCCAGGCACAACTGGCGCTGGACAAGGCGCGTTTGCAGGGGCAGCGGGATACCGCCATTGCACGCGTCAATGCCGCACGCGCTCAACTCGCTGCGGCAGAGCGCCGTGCCACTTTGGCGCAAGAGGCGCGGGGCTTCTTCGAAAAGTCTTTCCGCCTGGGCGAAACCGATCTTCCGACACGGTTGCGCATCGAAGCCGAAGCCACGGATGCCGAACGCCAGGCAGCACGCAGCCGCGTCGAGCTGGCTGCAGCGATTTCCGCATGGCGCCAGACGTTGGGCTTGTTGCCGCAATGAAAGCCATACAGCAGCCATTCTTTCCTTCCCTCGGATCAACCAACATGAAACTCCCTTCCCTCCTGGCAATGTTCGGGCTTACAGCCCTGTTGCTGTCTGTGTCAGCGCACGCCGATGACGGTCATGGTCATGGCGAGGCAGCGCCTGTCGCCTCCGGGCCTGCGCTGGCGCGATTTACCGCCGCTTCCGATGCCTTTGAACTTGTCGGCGTACTCAACGGCAGAAACATTACGCTTTACCTGGATCGCACCGCCGACAACGTGCCGGTAGTCGATGCCCAAATCGAACTTGAAATTGCAGGAGAAAAGCATGTGGCCCAGCCGCATGAAGATTTCTACGAGGTCGAGCTGGCTGTGGAACCGGCACCGGGCACGCTGCCCATTGCTGCCACGGTCAAGGCCGGAGAGGCCACTGACCTTCTGACTGGCGAGCTGGATCACCACGACGAGGATGCAGAACATGCCGATCGAACCCGGTCCTGGCCCCGCTATGCCGCCTGGGCTGCCGGGCTGGTCGCTGCCTTTGCCACCCTATTCACTCTCGGTCGCCGCATGGCGTCCTCTCGTTCGCGCTGCACAGGAGGTGCCGCATGATCCCGAAATACATTCTTCCTGCGGTAGTGACCGCACTGTCCCTGGGGATGGCCGCCACGGCCTTTTCTGGCGAAGGCCACGACCACGGCGACACTCCAGCAGTGGTGAATTCCAATGGCCCGCAACGCTTGCCCGATGGGAGTGTCTTCCTTCCCAAGCCCGCACAGCGGCAACTCGGCATACGCACCTTGCTTGCCCAGGCAGCAGGGCTGCCCCGCTCGGTCGAATTGAACGGCAAGGTGGTCATGGACCCCAACGCCGGGGGCAAAGTGCAGCCGTTGAACGCAGGTCGGATCGAGCCAGGGCCGCACGGCCTGCCCAGTCCAGGCCAGACCGTCCGCAAGGGCGAGGTGCTGGCCTACGTCATGCCATCGATAACTCCGATTGAGCGATCGAACCAGACTGCGCAACTGGCCGAACTGCAGTCCGCCAGACGTCTGGCGGACAAGCGCCTGGCACGCCTGCAGGAACTGGCCGATACCGTGCCGCGCAAGGATCTCGAGGCCGCAGAGAGCGAGGTGCGCAGTCTGGTCGCACGTATCGCCGCCGTTGGAGGAGGACTTTCCACCCGTGAACCCCTGGTTGCGCCAGTTTCGGGTGTCGTTGCTTCAACCAGTGCCGTCGCAGGCCAAGTGGTCGATGCCCGCGAACTTGTCTTCGAAATCATTGACCCCAACCGGTTGCATATCGAGGCACTGGCCTTCGATACAGCAATAGTCGCAGACATCGGCAGTGCCGCTCTTGCCGTCGGCAAGGAGCGTGTGCCACTGACATTCGTCGGTGCCGCACGCAGCCTGCGTGAACAGGCACTGCCGCTGGTATTTCGGGCAGAAGGCACCGCATTGTCGGCCCTGGCGGTCGGCCAGCCTGTGCAAGTCTTCGTGCAGGGCAAGGACAGGATCAACGGTATTGCCGTGCCGGTGGCCTCGCTGATGAAGAATCCGGCGAACCAGACCATCGTCTGGGTGAAAGTCGCCCCGGAACGGTTCGAGTCTCGCCCTGTGGTGATCGAACCGCTGGACGGCGTGAACGTGGCGGTCACCTCCGGCTTGAACGCTGGCGACCGCGTGGCAACGCAAGGTGCCACCCTGATCAACCAAGTGCGCTGAGGAGTCTGCATGTTCAAATGGCTTCTCCACAACAGCCTTGCCAACCGGCTGCTGGTAATCATCACCAGCGTCGTCCTGATGGCCTACGGCGCATTCACGCTCTCCCGAACACCTGTTGATGTGTTCCCGGATCTCAACAAGCCCACGGTCACGATCATGACCGAGGCCGGCGGTATGGCCGCCGAGGAGGTGGAGCAACTCATCACCTTCCCGCTGGAGACAACGATGAACGGGTTGCCCGGGGTCGATTCGGTGCGCTCCACCTCGTCGGCCGGCCTGTCCTTCCTCTACGTCACGTTCGACTGGAGTACCGACATCTTCCGGGCACGGCAACTGGTTTCCGAACGGCTGGCTTCGATGGAAGAAGGTCTGGCTGAAGGCGTCGTGCCCCGGATGGGCCCGATCAGTTCGATCATGGGCGAAATCATGCAGATCGCGATTCCGGTGGATCCCGGAAAAATCAGCCCGATGGCCGTGCGCGAGTATGCCGACTGGGTATTGCGACCCCGATTGCTGTCAGTGCCCGGCGTAGCACAGGTGATTCCCATCGGCGGAGAGGTACGACAGTTCCAGGTGCAACCGAACACAGCCCGCATGGCCGACTTAGGTCTCTCGCACGATCAACTCGAAACGGCACTCAAGGGCTTTTCGGCGAACACCTCGGGGGGGTTCCTGGAACTGAACGGCCGTGAGTACCTGATTCGCAATATCGGACGCACGTCACGCCTGGATGACCTGAAGAATCTTGCCCTCTCCGCCAGCCAGGGACAACCCATCCTGCTGCATCAGGTTGCCGATGTGACCTTCGCCGCAGCAATCAAGCGCGGCGATGCCGGCTTCGAAGGCAAGCCGGCAGTGATCCTGGGCATACAGAAACAGCCTACTGCCGACACGATCACCTTGACCACAGCCATCGAGGATGCACTGGCCGGACTGCAGACCTCACTGCCCGTCGGCATGGAGGCACCTCGCGTCACATTCCGGCAGGCCAGCTTCATCGAAGCCTCGATCACCACGCTGCAGGGCAAGCTGATCGGTGCTTCCGTTTTTGTCGCTGTGCTCCTGTTCTTTTTCCTTGGAACCTTGCGGCCCACCATCATCGCGCTGACGGCCATCCCCGTTTCGATCTTCATCACTGCCCTGGTCTTTCGCTACTTCGGCCTGTCGATCAACACGATGACCCTCGGGGGGCTGGCGATTGCAATCGGCGGCTTGGTGGACGATGCCGTCGTCGGCGTGGAGAACGTATTGCGCCGCCTGAAGGAGGATCGGGCAAAGCATTCCGACAGGAGGCTGCACCCGCTGGAAGTGGTGGGCCGTGCCACGATGGAAGTGCGCTCGGCGATCCTCTATGCCACAGTCATCATCGTGCTGGTGTTCATCCCGTTATTCGCTTTGCCGGGGCTGGAGGGCAAGCTGTTCGTACCGCTTGGCATCGCCTTCATCATTTCGACACTGGCATCGCTCGTGGTATCGGTGACGATCACGCCCGTGTTGAGTTTCTACCTGCTGCCGCGCATGAAACACCTCGACCATGGTGACACCCGGGTGCTTGCCTGGCTCAAGCTGCGCTATCGCCATGGGTTGGAAGCCGTATTGAACCGGCCGAAGGCTGCGCTTGCCGCAGCAGGCGTTGCAGTCGTCGCCGCCATGGCGGTCGTGCCATTCTTCCCTACGACATTCCTTCCACCCTTCAATGAAGGAACCCTGCTAATCGGCCTGCGACTCAATCCCGGAGTCACCCTTTCGGAAAGCTCTGCCGTGGCACGCCAGGCCGAGGTTCTGGTCAGCCAGGTTCCCGAGGTCACGCACGTCGGCCGGCGCAGCGGGCGTGCAGAATTGGACGAACATGCCGAGGGCGTTCATGTCAGCGAACTGGACGTGGGGCTCAAACCACCAGCCGCACTGACCCGCAGCATGGATGAAGTCCGGGCCGACATCCGGGCTCGCCTGGCGAACCTGCCAGCAGCCATCGAAATCGGGCAACCAATCTCGCATCGGATCGACCATATGCTCTCCGGCGTACGCTCGCAGATCGCAATCAAGATCTTCGGCGAAGACCTCGATGCCTTGCGGGGGCAGGCCGAAGCGCTGCGGCAGCAGCTGTCATCCATCCCCGGCATCGCCGACCTGCAGGTCGAAAAGCAGGTGCTTGCGCCACAAATCAAGGTGCATGTGGACTATGCCGCTGCTGCCCGGTACGGCGTACCTGCTCCGCAGGTTCTGGCCACGCTGCAGTCGCTGGTCGAGGGCGAGAAAATTGCCCAGATCGTTGAAGGTGGGCGGCGCTTTGCGCTGGTGGTCAGACTCCCCGAGGAAGCACGCTCGATCGAAGGACTGAACAGGATACTGATCGAAACTCCGACAGGCCAGGTTCCACTTTCAAAACTGGCAACGATCGAGGACGGGGACGGCCCCAACCAGATCAGCCGCGACGATGGCAAGCGGCGCATCGTGCTATCGGCCAATGCTTCGGAACGGCCACTTTCGGATGTCGTCGCGGACATCCGCCAGGCCATTGCCCAGACTAGGTTGCCGGAGGGGTACTTCATCACGCTGGGGGGCCAGTTTCAAGCGCAGGAAGAAGCATCTCGACTCGTCGGCCTGCTCTCCATCGTGTCGCTGGGGCTGATGTTCGTGGTGCTGTACAGCCGCTACAAGTCGATCACCCTCTCCGCACTGATCATGGTGAACATCCCGCTGGCCCTGGTCGGTGCGGTCATCGGCCTGTGGCTATCCGGTCAGCCCCTGTCGGTAGCCGCACTCGTGGGCTTCATCACGCTGGCCGGCATTTCGGTACGCAACGGCATTCTCAAGGTCAGCCACTACATCAATCTGATGCGTTTCGAAGGCGAGGGCTTCGACCAACGGATGATTATCCGAGGCTCCCTCGAACGGCTGAGTCCGGTACTGATGACGGCACTGGTCACGGCCTTCGCACTGGCGCCGCTGCTGTTCGAGGCGGAGCAACCCGGCACCGAAGTGCTGCACCCGGTGGCTGTGGTGATCTTTTCCGGCCTGATCAGTTCAACGCTGCTGGACACCTTCCTGACGCCCGCCATGTTCTGGCTGTTCGGGCGCAAGGACGCAGAGCGTCTGGAAAACGACAAAGACGCCGAAGCACTGTGACCTCCCGGCCATCGACTTGCTCTACCTACTGCCAGTGCAAAACGGCAAGGCGATGGCCCAAAATCCACCGGCAGCAAGCTACGGCGCACTGCTTGGTGCCGATCAAAGCGGCTGCTTGTTCAGCAATGCTTCCAACGCACGAGTGCGCACCGCATCCACCGCCTGACCAATGGCCGCGCCCTTTTTGCCGGCGGCCACCGCCGCCGCCGCAATCGGCCCGGTTGCCACGCCCAGCACAGCATCCAATGCCTGCTGCAAATGCGCCCGCTGCGGATAGGCGGCGTTCTCGAAACCCCAGCGCCCCCGGGCATCGCATTCGCAGGCCCACAGCGCCAGGGCAAAGCGCTCGGGCTTGCGCAGCGCGTCGCAGCGTTGCAGCAGGTGCAGCAGGGCGGCGGGGGACAAATCCAGGCTGCGGTGGATATTGCCGTGTTCACAGGCCACCAGTTCAGCCAGTTCAGTGCAGTCATTGGGCACACGCCCGCGCTGGCCCACCTGGCGCACCAGTCTGGCCCCGCGCTGCTCGTGGCCGATGTGGCGCGGCAGCACGTCGGCGGGCGTGGTGCCCTTGCCCAGGTCGTGCAGCAAACAGGCCCAGCGCACGGGCAGCGGCGCCTGCTGCTGGGCCGCCTGTTCCAGCACCAGCATGACGTGCAGGCCGGTGTCTACCTCCGGGTGGTAGTCGGCGCGTTGGGGCACGCCCCACAGGCGGTCGAGTTCCGGCAGCAGCACGGCCAGCGCCCCGCATTCGCGCAGCACGGCAAACATGCGTTGTGGCTGCGCCTCCATCAGCCCCCGGCTGATTTCCTGCCATACCCGCTCGGGCACCAGGTGGGCCGCTTCGCCGGCCTGCACCATGGCCTGCATCAGCGCCATCGTCTCCGGGGCCACAGTGAAATCGGTGAACCGGGCGGCAAAACGGGCCACGCGCAGGATGCGCAGGGGGTCTTCGGCAAACGCCCCGGTAACGTGGCGCAGCACTTTGGCGTGCAGATCGGCTACGCCGTTGTAGGGGTCAAAAACAGCCTCAGCACCCGTCCAGTCTGCGGGAGCAGCTATCGCATTGATGGTCAGATCGCGCCGCGCCAAGTCTTCTTCCAGCGTCACGTCGGGGCTGGTGTAAACGGTAAAGCCCTGGTAGCCGTGGCCGCTTTTGCGCTCGGTGCGGGCCAGGGCGTATTCCTCGTGCGTCTGCGGGTGCAGAAAGACGGGAAAGTCTCGCCCCACCGGGGTAAAGCCCTGCGCCACCATCGCCTGGGGCGTGGCCCCCACCACCAGCCAGTCGCGGTCATGCACCGGCAGGCCGAGCAAGGCGTCGCGCACCGCGCCGCCAACTTGGTAAATCTTCATACCGGCAGTGTAGGGCCGCTGCGGTAGGGCTCCAGGAACGGCACGAAATCGTTCTCTGCCGCAGCATCCGCGCACCATTCCTGCAAGGCAGGCAAGGCCAGCACCCGCTGCACGTAATCGTGGACGCTGGCAGGCATGGCGCAAGGCAGGGCATAGGTTTGCAGGCGCAGCCAGACCGGGGCCAGATAGGCGTCGGCCATGCCGAAGGCGCCGAACAGCATCGGGCCGGAACTGTTTTGCAACAGGCTGGCGCAGCGCTCCAGCAGGTGGTGTACGTCCTCGCGCAGATCGGCCTGCTCTTGCCACACCCTGGCCCCCACTGCGGGCAGGCGGGCGCCGACGTTCATCGGGCAGTGCTGGCGCAAGGCGGTAAAGCCGCTGTGGATGTCTGCGCACAGCCCCCGCGCCTGGGCCCGTTGGGCCAGGGCACGGGGCCAGATGCCTGCCTGGGGGAAGGCATCGGCCAGGGTTTCGGCAATCGCCAGGCTGTCCCACACGGCCACACCATCCTGCACCAGCAC
>JAHRXD010000128.1 GCA_019104825.1 Comamonas sp. | reverse complement strand
CGGCGGCTGCGGCACCGACTGGCACATGGTGCGCGTCAAGTGCTCGCACTGCGAAAGCACCAAGGGCGTCCACTACCAGATCATCGAAGGCATCAAGGACATCGTCACGGCGGAAACCTGCGATGAATGCGGCACGTACCGCAAACTCGTCAACCAGGAAAAAGACCCGCTGGCCGAACCGCTGGCCGACGACCTCGCCAGCCTGATGCTGGATTTGCTGATGAGCGAAACGCCCTTCCAACGTGCCAGCGCCAACCCGCTGCTCTACGTGGCCGTGGCCGAGGAACAGGACGCGACGGCAGGCACGGACGACGGCCTGATCGACCCCTTCCCCACCCACTGATTCCAGCCGTTGATTCCAGCCGCTCCACCGCACAACCTTCCGCACTCCTTCCGCGCCATGACCACCCCGCCCCGCATCCCCTCCGCCGATGCCCTGCTGCGCGACGCCGCCCTGGCCCCGCTGCTGGCCGACTATGGCCGCAGCAGCGTCACGGCAGCGCTGCGCCAAGTCCTGGATGCGCTGCGTGCGCAGCTTCGCGCCGACACCCTGCAAGCCGCGCACACCACCCCCGCAGCCATCGCCGCCCAGGTGCAGCAGGCGTTGGCCCACAGCCACGCGCCGCGCCTCCAACCCGTGTTCAACCTCACCGGCACCGTGCTGCACACCAACCTGGGCCGCGCCCTGCTGCCGCCCGAAGTGGTGGCCAGCGTGGCCCAGGCGCTGACCTGCCCGATGAACCTGGAATACGACCTCGAAGACGGCGGGCGCGGCGACCGGGACGACTTGGTGACCGATTTGATCTGCCAACTCACCGGGGCCGAGGCCGCCACCATCGTGAACAACAACGCCGCTGCCGTGCTGCTTACCCTGGGCGCACTGGCTGCCGGGGGCGAAGTGGTGGTTTCGCGCGGCGAGCTGGTGGAAATTGGCGGTGCGTTTCGCATCCCGGACATCATGGCCCAGGCCGGCTGCCGCCTGGTCGAGGTGGGCACCACCAACCGCACCCACGCCCACGACTACACGCGGGCCATCAGCGAGCACACCGCCTTGCTGATGAAGGTCCACACCAGCAACTACGCCATCCAGGGCTTTACCACCAGCGTGGCCGATGCCGATGTGGCCGCCCTGGCCCACGCTGCCAGCCTGCCCATGGTGGTGGATTTGGGCAGCGGCACCCTGGTTGATATGGCCACCTACGGCTTGCCGCCCGAAGTGACCGTGGCCCACACCATTGCCAGCGGGGCCGATGTGGTGACGTTTAGCGGCGACAAACTGCTGGGCGGACCGCAGGCGGGCATCATCGTCGGGCGCAAGGATTTGATCGCCCGCATCAAACGCCACCCGCTCAAGCGGGCGCTGCGCGTGGGCAAACTCACCCTGGCCGCACTAGAAGCCACGCTGCGCCTGTATCAGCACCCCGAAACCCTGGCCCAGCGCCTGACCACACTGCGCCTGTTCACCCGCCCGGCCAGCGCCATGCAAGCCCAGGCCGAAGCGCTGGCCCCGCTGCTGCAAGCCGCCCTGGGCACCGACTGGAACGTCGCCCCCAGCCCCATGGCCAGCCAGATCGGCAGCGGCGCCCTGCCCGTGGACAGCCTGGACAGCTTCGGTCTGGTACTGCGCCCGCAGGCCAAAACCGCCAGCGTCGCCCAGTTGCAGGAACGCCTGCGCCGCCTACCGCGCCCCATCATCGGCCGCGCCCAGGACGGGGCGCTGTGGCTGGACCTGCGCTGCCTGGAAGCCACCGAGCAGCCCGCGTTCACGGAACAACTGGCTTTATTGAAAACATAAAAATATAGCTTGCTCCGCTTTCAATATATGGTTTTCAGATACTTTAAATGCTGAAACATAGTATTTTCAAGCGGAAGAAGCTATGAATTTCATGAAACCATCCCCAACCCTTGCTGGCCTGAAAACATGATCATCGGCACCGCCGGGCACATCGACCACGGCAAGACCACCCTGGTGCGGGCGCTGACCGGCACCAACACCGACCGGCTCAAGCAGGAGCAGGAGCGCGGCATCAGCATCGAGCTGGGCTACGCCTACCTGCCGCTGCCCGATGGGCAGGTGCTGGGCATCATCGACGTGCCCGGCCACGAAAAATTCATCCCCACCATGGCCGCCGGCGCCGTCGGCATCGACCACGCCCTGCTGGTCGTCGCGGCAGACGACGGCGTCATGCCGCAGACGCTGGAGCATGTGCAAATCCTGCAACTGCTGGGCATCCGCAGCGCCAGCGTCGCCATCACCAAGGCCGATTGCGTACCGCCCGAACGCATCGCCGAAGTGCAGGACGAAGTGACTGCCATCCTCGGCGTCACCGCCATGGCCGGCGCCCCGCTGTTCCCCACCGCCGCCGCCCGGCCCGACGACCCCGGCACCTGGGCCCTGCGCCAGCACCTGATGCAACTGGCCCAGCACTGCGCCGCCCGCAGCAGCGGCGGGCTATTCCGCCTGGCGGTAGACCGCACCTTCAGCCTGACCGGGCAGGGCACCATCGTTACCGGCACCGTCTTTGGCGGGCAGATCAACGTGGGCGACAGCCTGACCCATTCGGGCACCGGGCGCAGCGTGCGCGTGCGCAGCCTGCACGCGCAAAACCGCGTCAGCCCCACCGGCAGCGCAGGCCAGCGCGTGGCCCTGAACCTGGCCGGCATCGACACCGGCGACATCGCCCGGGGCGACTGGCTGGCCCAGCCCCAGTTGCTGGCCGCCAGCACCCGCCTGGACGTGCGCCTGCACTGGCTGGCAGAAAACACCCCGCTGACCGGCTGGACGGCCGTCCACCTGCACCTGGGCACCCAGCACTGCACCGGCCACGTCCTGCCCTTGAGTGCCCCCGGCGACGGCCCCCTGCTGCCCGGCCACGAAGGCTACGCCCAACTGGTGCTGGACGCCCCGGCCTACGCCCTGCCGGGCGACCGCGTCATCGTGCGCAACGCCCAGGCCAACCGCACCCTGGCCGGGGCCATGGTGCTGGACCCCGACGCCCCCGCCCGCAAACGCCGCAGCGCCCAGCGCCAAGCCGCATGGCAGGCGCTGGAACACTGGCTGGCCGTGGGCGACACCGCCCCCCTGCTGGCCCAGGCCCGCCACGGCCTGCCGCTGTCGCAACTGCAACGCCTGTGCGGCCACCGCCAGCCGCCCCTGCCGGACGATTTGCAACGCATCCCCCTGCCCCAGGGCGACGTCCTGCTGCTGCACCCGGACATCTGGCAGGCCCTGCAAGACCAGCTGCTTGCAGCATTGGAACAATTTCACCAGCAGCAACCCGACGAACCCGGCGCCCACAACGCCCGCCTGCAACGCATGGTCTGGCCGGGCATTCCCCCCGCCGCCAGTCCCCGGCACCAGGCGCTGTGGCAGGCGCTGACCCAGCACCTCATCGCCAGCAGCCAGCTCCAGGCACAGGGTGCCTGGCTGCACCTGCCCAGCCACCAGGTGCAGCTCACGGCCCAGGAAACGGCCCTGGCCGAACAACTGCTGCCACGCATCGCCGCAGGCCGGTTCGACCCGCCCTGGGTACGCGACCTGGCCCAGGATGCCGGGCGACAAGAAGAACTGGTGCGCCAGCTGCTGCGCAAGCTGGCCCGCCAGGGACTGGTGTTCCAGGTCGTCAAGGATCTGTTCTACGCCCAGCAACACATGGACGCCCTGGCCGCCCTGATCACCGAACTGACCGCGCAGGACGCCCGAGGCCAGCTCATCGCCCGACACTTTCGCGATGCCACCGGCCTGGGCCGCAAACGCGCCATCCAGATCATGGAATGCTTCAACCGCCTGGGCCTGACCCGCCGCGTCGGCGACGCCCACGTCCTGCGCCCCGGCGCCCACTGGCATGGCCAGGATGCCGGGCGCTAGCCACCGGCCAGCCACTACAATCGCCGCTGCCAGCACACAAAGGAAGGCAACCACGCCCGGTGGCGTGGCCGGGCTTCAAACCCGGTAGGGGGTGTCAGCCACTCCCAGGTAGGTTCGACTCCTGCTGCCTTCCGCCATTTCAAGGTTTTTCAAAAAAATCAATGCGCCGCCGCGTCGGCAGGCATCGCGCCCACCGGAGCGGGGCGGCGGGTCAGCCAGATGAAGCCGATCAGCACGATGAACAGCAGCGAC
>JAHRXD010000126.1 GCA_019104825.1 Comamonas sp. | reverse complement strand
AGAGCCGCTAACACCACCGATCCACGAAGCGAGCGCAGATGATTGCGGCGGCCAATTTCAGCAACGCTTCGTGGATGTCCAAGCGCTTTTCAAAACGGATTCGCAGCTTGCCAAAGCCCGCAAACCATCCGTGTGTCCTCTCTACCACCCAGCGGTGTCTGCCCAGTTTTTCGCTGCTCTCAACTCCTCGCCTCGCAATCCGGCTAGCAATGCCCCGGCGCCTGAGATAGGCACGGCAGCGCCGGTAGTCATAACCTTTGTCGGCATGTAGCTTCGCTGGCCGCTTGCGGGCTCGTCCTGGCAAGCCTGCAATCGCAGGAATTGCGTCCATGCACTTCTCGAACATGATCGAGTCGTGCCTGTTTGCGCCGCTGACCAAGATCACCAGCGGGATACCTCTGGCGTCTACAACGATGTGCCGCTTGGTGCCGCGTTTGCCTCGATCAGTGGGGTTGGGACCCGTTTCCTGGCCCCCCGGGGGCTTGGTACCGAAGAGCCATCAATGCTGGCCCGGCTCCAATCGATCTGGTCATGTTCACGCAGGCGCACCAACATGGCTTGGTGCAGCTTCTGCCAGACGCCGCTGGCGCTCCAGTCACGTAGTCGCCGCCAGCAGGTCATGCCACTGCCGTAGCCCAGGGACTGTGGAAGGTCTTCCCATGGGATACCGGTATGCAGCACAAACAAGATGCCATTGAGAGCTGCTTCGTTGCTCACGCCGAGCTTGCGCGCACCGCCTTTGGCAGAAGGGGTGAAGGGTGGAATCAGGGGCTGCAGTTGTCGCCACAGCTCTTTGCTAACGGGTTGTCTTGCCATGAGGGCACGAAGCATAAATGCTTCGTGCCGGTCTCAAACGAAAGTGGTGTTAGCGGCTCTTAGACCGGTCTTCGGCTCAGGCCGACGTTGCCAGCGGCAGGCGCAGTTGCAGTTGCAGGCCGCCCAGGGGGGACATTTGCGCCTGCACGCTGCCGCCGTAGGTCTGCGCCAGCTCCTGCACGATGTGCAGGCCCAGGCCGGTGCCAGGACGGTTCTCGTCCAGGCGCTGGCCACGCTGGAAAATCTGCTGGCGCTGCGCGGCATCGGGGATGCCCGGGCCGTCGTCATCGACGGTGATCAGCAGCCAGTCCTCCTGCCCGCTGCAACCCACCGCCACCTGGCGGTGCGCCCATTTGCCGGCGTTGTCCAGCAGGTTGCCCAGCATTTCGAACAGGTCTTGCTCCTCGCCCTTGAAGCGCAGCGGCGCCTCGGGGGCTTCCAGGCCGAAGTCCAGCGCCGGGTGCAGGCGGGCCATGGTGCGCAGCAGGGCCGCAATCGCCGGCTGCACCGGGCAGGCCAGCCCGGTGGCGCGGATGGCGGCGCTGGCCCGGGCGCGGGCCAGGTGGTAGTCCACCTGGCGGCGGGCGCTGGCGGCCTGCTCCTGCACCAGTTGGCCCAAAGGGCTGGTATCGCCCGCAGCGGCGTTGGTGAGGATGGATAGCGGCGTATTCAGCGCATGGGCCAGATTGCCCGCCTGCGTGCGGGCACGTTGCACCATGTCGGCATTGCTGGCCAGGACGTGGTTGAAGGTCTGCACCAGCGGGGTCAGCTCCTGCGGGTAGTCGCCTTGCAGTTGCTCTGTCTTGCCCGAGCGCACCGCCATCAGGGCGCGGCGCAGTTGCTGCAAGGGCCGCAGCGCCAGTTGCAACTGCACGACTGCCGCCAGCAGCAGGCCGCCCGCCAGGGTGCCCAGGCTGACGAGCAGCATGGTGGTGAAGCTGTGCAGCGGTTCGGCCAGCAGGCGCTCGTCGGCGGCGACGGTGATGCGCAGCGTGGGCGCCGCATCTTCCGGCAGGTGGATGTGGCGGCTGACGGCCAGCAGCGTGGTGCCTGCGTCCTGGAGCGTGAGGACGCCATAGCCGCGCGGGGTGTGGGAATGCCATTCGGCATCTTCGGGCAGCGGCAGCACCTGGTCCCACAGCGAGCGCGAACGGGCCACGGCCATGCGCGGGGCGGCAGCGCCATCGTTCAGGCTGTCGATCTGCCAGTACAGGCCGGACAGGGGCGTGGTCAGGCGCGGGTCGGTGACCAGCAGCGGCACCTGCAGCCGGCCCTGGGCGTCGCTGCGCACCGCGCCGCTGAGCTGGTTGAGTTGCAGCACCAGCTGGTTCTGCCATTGCTCGCGGATGTGGGCCGCGAACAGATCCCGCAGCCCCCAGCCTGCCGCCAGCACGGCCAGCAGCACCCAGGTGAGCGTGCCCAGCAGCAGGCGCAGGCGCAGCGAATAGGGGGCGCGGGGGCCGGTTGTCATGCCGCAGCGGGCGTTTCGGCCAGGCGGTAGCCCATGCCGCGCACGGTTTCGATGCTGCCCGGGGGCAGTTTCTTGCGCAGCCGGGCGACGAAGACCTCGATGGTGTTGGAATCGCGCTCGCTGTCCTGGGGGTAGAGGTGTTCGGAGAGCTGGGTGCGGGTCAGCACCTGCCCGGGCTGCTGCATGAAGAGTTGCAGCAGCTTGAATTCATGGCTGGTCAGGTTCAGCGGCGCCTGGTGCACCCAGGCGCTGGCCTGGCGGGTATCCAGGCTGATGGGGCCGCACTGCCACAGGGCGCTGCTGTGCGGCGTCAGGCGCCGCAGCAGGGCCCGCAGGCGGGCCAGCAGTTCTTCCATGTGAAACGGCTTGGCCAGGTAGTCGTCCGCCCCGGCGTCCATGCCGGTGACTTTCTCGTGCCAGCTGCTGCGGGCCGTCAGGATCAGCACCGGCATCGTGCGCCCCAGGCTGCGCCAGCGGCGCAGCACGGTCAGGCCGTCGATGATGGGCAGTCCCAGGTCAAGGACGACGGCATCGAACGCCTCCACCTCGCCCAGCCAGGCGGCTTCCTGGCCGTCGCTGGCGGCCTCCACCGTGTGCCCGGCCGCCGTGATGGCGGCCACCAGCTGGGCCTGCAGGGTGGGTTCGTCTTCTACGACCAGGATGCGCATCAGTGTTTCCGGCGTTGCTGTACGTAGATGACTTTACCGTCTACAGCGTCCATTTTGATTTTCAGCACGGTGCCGTCGGTCTGCAGCAGGCGGATGTCGTAGACGAACTGGCCGCGCTCGCTTTCAAACTCCAGCTCCACCACCTGGCCGGAGTATTCCTTCTCCACCTTGTCCAGCACCGTGCGCAGCGGCAGCACCTTGCCTTGCTGCAGGGCCTGGCGGGCCATTTCGTGGTCGTGGTCGTCGAAGTCGGCGTGGGCCGTGGGCAGGGCGCTGCCCCACAGGGCCAGCCCCAGGCAGGTGCTGCTCAGGGCCAGGG
>JAHRXD010000113.1 GCA_019104825.1 Comamonas sp. | reverse complement strand
GCTCGATGGATTCCTTCTCCTGCTTGCGGTAGCTGGGGGTGTTGAACAGCCCGGCCAGCACCGAGGCCTTGTTGTGCTGGTGCTGGGCGACGAGCAGGTTCTCCAGCGCCGTCATGGTCTTGAACAGGCGCACGTTCTGGAAGGTGCGCACCACGCCTTTTCGGGCCACGCTGTGGCTGCCCAGGCCGTCGATGCGCTGGCCCTCCAGGTTGATGTTGCCGGACGAGGGCGTGTAGAAACCGCTGATGCAGTTGAACACCGTGGTCTTGCCCGCCCCGTTGGGGCCGATGATGGCAAAAATCTCCTTGGGTTGCAGGTTCAGTTCGATGCCGTCGACGGCCACCAGGCCGCCGAAACGCATCCCCAGGTTGTGTATTTCAAGTAAAGATCCGCTATGTGTCATGCTGTGTTCTTTCCGTCTATCGCGATAGCGGCTTCAAGCCTGGCCGGCAGAACCAGCGGGGCTGGTATCCACCTTGATCTGGTGGCGCTGCATGGGGAACAGCCCCTGGGGACGCCAGATCATCATCAGAATCATCACCAGACCGAAAATCAGCATCCGGTATTCCGAGAACTGGCGAGCCACTTCCGGCAGGGCCGTGAGCAGCACTGCCGCCACGATCACCCCCAGTTGCGAGCCCATGCCGCCCAGCACCACGATGGCCAGGATCAGCGCCGACTCGATGAAGGTGAACGACTCGGGGTTCACGATGCCCTGGCGGGCGGCGAAGAACGCGCCGCCAAAGCCGGCAAACATCGCGCCCAGGGTGAAGGCCGAGAGCTTGATCTTCATGGGACTCAGGCCCAGCGAGCGGCAGGCGATCTCGTCCTCGCGCAGCGCTTCCCAGGCCCGGCCGATGGGCATGCGGATCAGGCGGTTGCTGATGAACAGCGTCACGATCGCCAGCAGCAGGGCCATCAGGTACAGGAAGACCACCATGTGCATCGAGTTGAACGACATGTCGAAGAACTGGTGGAAGGTCTGCGTGCCTTCCACGCTGGGGTTGCGAGCCATTTCCAGTCCCATGACGGTGGGCTTGGGAATGCCGGAAATCCCGTCTGGCCCGCCCGTCCAGTCGGTCAGGTTCACCAGCAGCAGGCGGATGATTTCCCCGAAGCCCAGGGTCACGATGGCCAGATAGTCACCGCGCAGCCGCAGTACCGGAAAGCCCAGCAGGAAGCCGAACAGCGCGGCCATGGCGCCCGACAGCGGCAGGGCCTGCCAAAAGCTCCAGCCGGCCCAGTGGTAGAGCAGGGCGTAGGTGTAGGCCCCCACGGCGTAGAAGCCGACGAAGCCCAGGTCGAGCAGGCCGGCAAAGCCCACCACCACGTTCAGCCCCAGCCCCAGCATGACGTAGATCAGCGCCAGGGTGGCGATGTCCACCGCATTGCGGCCGGCAAAGAACGGCCAGGTCGCAGCCATCAGCAGGGCGGCAAACATCAGGGGCTTGGCCCACTGCGCGGGCAGGCGCGGGATTTTGGGCAGGCCCAGGCCGACGCTGCGGGCCTGCAGGGCCGGGCGCAGCAACTGCACGACGAACACCGCCAGACTGCCCCACAGCACGTAGTTCCAGTGCGCATCCAGGCTGAGTTTCATGCCGGCGCGTTTCAGCTCCAGGCCGAAAATCGGGATGATGACCAGGGCGGCAATCACGGCGGCCAGCAGGGCCGGGAGAAGGTTGTTTTGAATCTTGCGCATTACACCTTCTCCACTTCAGGTTTGCCGAGCAGGCCGGAGGGGCGGAACAGCAGGATCAGCACCAGCAGGCTGAACGCCACGATGTCCTTGTATTCCGACGAGATATAGGCCGCCGCCAGGGTTTCGGCCACGCCCAGGATCACGCCGCCCAGCATGGCGCCGGGAATCGAGCCGATGCCACCCAGCACGGCTGCCGTGAATGCCTTGATACCGGCGATGAAGCCGATGAACGGGTTGAGCTTGCCCACGGCCAGGGCGATCAGCACGCCGCCGACGGCAGCCAGCATCGCGCCCAGCACGAAGGTGAAGGAAATCACCTGGTTGGTGTTGATGCCCAGCAGGCTGGCCATGTGCATGTCCTGCGAGCAGGCGCGGCTGGCACGGCCCATGCGCGAGTGGCGGATGAACAGCGTCAGGCCGATCATCAGTACCACCGTCACCACGATGATGAGAATGCGGGTGTAGGGAACAAAGACTTCAAACCCACTCTCGTCGCCAAAGCGCAGAGCGCCTGGCAGCAAGGCAGGAACGGCCATGTCGCGGGCGCCCTGGCCCAGCGCAACCCAGTTTTGCAGGAAGATGGACATACCGATGGCCGAGATCAGCGGCACCAGGCGCGGGCTGCCGCGCAAGGGCTTGTAGGCCACCTGCTCCACGGCGTAGCCGTACAGGCCGGTGATGAACACGGCGACCACCAGCATCAGGCCGATGACCATCCAGATCGGCAGGCCGCTTTGCGTGCCGACGGCCGAAAGCGTGACCAGGCCGACATAGCCGCCGATCATGTAAATCTCACCATGCGCGAAGTTGATCATGCCGATGATGCCGTAGACCATGGTATAGCCGATGGCAATCAAGGCGTAGATGGCCCCCAGTGAGAGGCCGTTGAAGAGCTGCTGTAACAGCTGAGGGATGAAGTCGTTCATATACGCATTTCCTGCGCCCGGGATGCCGCAGGCAAATACCGGGACGCATAGCTTTTGGAACTTAAAAGCCCACAGGCCTCGTCAAGGGGACACTGTGGGCCATCTGAAAAAAGACGGATTACTTGTCGGCGGCCGACTTGCTGCCATCCTTATGCCAGGCGTATACGGGGAAGTCGAAGGCCTTCAGGTCGCCCTTGGCATCCCAGGCAACGTTGCCGGTGGGCATGGCGAACGAGGTCTTGTGCAGGTAGTCCGCCACCTTGTCGGCATCGTCACCCACGGCCTTGATGCTTTGGGCAATCACCTGGGTGGCCGTGTAGGCGCCCATCTGGAAAGCGCCGGAAGCATCGCGGCCCTTGTCCTTGAAGGCCTTGACCAGGGCGGCGTTTTCCGGCTTGGAGGACGGGTCGGCCGGCAGGGTCACCAGCATGCCTTCCACTGCGTCACCGGCAATGGCGTTGATCTCGGGGTTGCCCACGCCCTCGGGGCCCATCATGCGCACTTTCAGGCCCTGTTCGGCAGCCTGGCGCAGCAGCAGGCCCATTTCCGGGTGGTAGCCGCCGTAGTACACGAAGTCGGCACCGGCGCTCTTGAGCTTGGTGATCACGGCGGAGTAGTCGCTGTCGCCGGCGTTGATGCCTTCAAACAGGGCCACTTCGACGTTGGCTTTCTTCAGCTCGTCGCGCACGGAGGCGGCAATGCCCTGGCCGTACGACTGCTTGTCGTGCAGCACGGCCACTTTCTTGGGCTTGGCCTTGTTGATGATGAACTTGGCGGCAGCAGGGCCTTGCTGGTCGTCACGGCCGATGGTGCGGAAGACGTAGTGGAAGTTCTTGCCTTCCGTCAGCGCAGGCGAGGTGGCCGAGGGGGTGATGACCACCACACCTTCGTTGTTGTAGATGGGAGCGGCAGCGATGGCGGCGCCGGAGCAGACGGGGCCGACGACGTAGCGGATCTTGTCATTGACCACGCGGTTGGCGGCGACCGGGCCTTGCTTGGGTTCGCAAGCATCATCGACCACGGTGGTTTCGATCTTCTTGCCGTTGATGCCGCCAGCAGCGTTGATTTGTTCGACGGCGGTGGCAACACCTTCCTTGACCATGTCGCCGTATTGCGTCAGGGGGCCGGTGGCGGGAATGACCATGGCAATCTTGATGGTGTCTGCGGCGTGGGCCTGACCCAGCAGGGCGGCGCCAGCCAGACCCATAGTAGCTACCAGAGTTTGCAGACGGAAGGGAATGTGCATGGTGCTTGTCCTCTCTTTAGATGGTTGATGCGCACATGAAGTTTTCGGTTGATGGACAAACATTGCAGTTTGCAAGCTTGTCACATGGGGCGAGAGGATAAAAATTGCGTGTGCAAGCCAGCAAGCGGGTTTTTACTAGGGCAGCCTTTCCTTTTGACGAGGTCGTGGCGTGTATATGGCCGTCTGCCGGCTT
>JAHRXD010000102.1 GCA_019104825.1 Comamonas sp. | reverse complement strand
TGCCCAGGTCACGCAGGCGTTGCAGCGTGGCGATCAGCCGGTCGTTGTCGCGCTGGTGCAGGCCGATGCTGGGTTCGTCCAGCACGTACATCACGCCCGAGAGGCCGCTGCCGATCTGGCTGGCCAGGCGGATGCGCTGCGCCTCCCCGCCCGAGAGGCTGTCCGCGCTGCGCGACAGGCTGAGATAGCCCAGCCCCACATCGGTCAGAAAGCGCAGGCGGTTGGTGATTTCCTGCAAAATTTTTTCCGCGATGGTGGCCTGGTTGCCGGTGAGCTGCACGCTCTGGCACCAGTCCAGCGCCGCACTCAAGGTACTGGTGCCGAGGGCGTGGATGTTGCGCTGCTGCGCCCCGCTGCCGATGAAGACATGCAGCGCCTCCACCCGCAGCCGGGCGCCGTGGCACGCGGGGCAGGGGCGGCTGCTGCGCAGCGCGGCCAGGGCATCGTGCAGCGGGCCGCTGGGGTGGCTGGCCCAGCGGCGCGTGAGGTTGGGGATCACGCCCTCGAACGGATGCTGCACCGGCTGGCTTTGGCCGTCGTGCCGGTAGGTGAAGGTGATGGCTTCGGTGCCCGAACCCCACAGCACCACGTCCTGCACGGCCTGCGGCCAGCCGGCAAACGGCGCTTCGATGTCCTGCCCGTAATGCCGGGCCACAGCTTGCAGCAGCTCGAAGTAGGTGCCGTGCCGCCGTTCCCAGCCGGGAATGGCGCCGTTGGCCAGGCTGACTTCCGGGTGCGCCAGCACGCGCTGCGGGTCGAAGTCTTCCGCGCTGCCCAGGCCGTTGCAGGTGGGGCAGGCGCCCTGCGGGGCGTTGAAGGAAAACAGGCGCGGCTCCAGCTCGCCCAGGGCGTAGTGGCACTGCGGGCAGGCGAAGCGGCTGCTCAGGGTCAGCTCGGTGTCGGCATCCATGTCCAGCACCACGATGCGCCCGGTTTCCGGGGCCAGGCGCAGGGCGGCTTCCAGGCTTTCGGCCAGGCGTTGGGCGATGTCGGGGCGCACTTTGATGCGATCGACCACCACGGCGATGTCGTGGCGCTGGGTTTTGTCCAGCGCGGGCAGCTCGCCCGCCTGCACGATCTGCCCGTCGATGCGAAAGCGCACGAAGCCCTGGGCCTGCAACTGTGCCAGCAGCTCGGCAAATTCCCCTTTGCGCCCGCTCACCACCGGGGCCAGCAGCATCAGGCGCGTGCCGTCGGGCAGCTGCAGCAGGCGATCGACCATCTGGCTGACGGTCAGCGCCTGCAAGGGCTGCCCATGCTGCGGGCAGTGCGGCACCCCGGCGCGGGCCAGCAGCAGGCGCAGGTAATCGTTGATCTCGGTCACCGTGCCGACGGTGGAGCGCGGGTTGTGGCTGGTGGCCTTCTGCTCGATGGCGATGGCGGGGGACAGGCCCTCGATCACGTCCACGTCCGGTTTGTCCAGCTGCCCCAGAAACTGCCGCGCGTAGGTGGACAGGCTTTCCACGTAGCGGCGCTGCCCCTCGGCGTACAGGGTGTCGAAGGCCAGGCTGGACTTGCCCGAGCCGGACAGCCCGGTAATCACCACCAGCTGGTTGCGCGGAATATCGACATCGATGTTTTGCAGATTGTGGGTACGCGCCCCGCGAATGCTGATCAGGCGCTGGCCCAGGTAGGCCGCAGGCGGGGACAAAGGGAGGGTGGCAGACACAGAAGAACCGTTCAAGGCAAAACGAGGCAAAAGCAAAACGCCCCATGATAGGGGCGTTTGCAGCGGCGGGCAGGGAGGCCAGTAGCCGGCTTATTCCTGGTGGCCCAGGGCGGGGGCATGGCTGCCGGGGTGGCCGGCGCCGCCCTGCAGGCGGAACACGCTGACGGTCTGCACCAGCTGGTGCGACTGGGTTTGCAGGCTGGCCGCCGCTGCGGCCATTTCCTCGACCAGGGCGGCGTTTTGCTGGGTCACCTGGTCCATCTGGGTGATGGCCTCGCCGATCTGGCCGACGCCTTCGCTTTGCTCGCGGCTGGCGGCGCTGATCTCGCCCATGATGTCGGTCACGCGGCGGATGGCGGTCACCACCTCCTGCATGGTATTGCCCGCCTGATCCACCAGCACGCGCCCTTCATCGACGTGGGTCACGCTGTCCTGAATCAGTTGCTTGTTCTGGCGGGCCGCGTCGGCGCTGCGCCCGGCCAGCGCCCGCACTTCCGATGCCACCACGGCAAAGCCCCGGCCCTGTTCCCCGGCGCGGGCCGCTTCCACGGCGGCGTTCAGCGCCAGGATGTTGGTCTGGAAGGCAATGCTGTCGATCACGCCGATGATGTCGCCGATCTTGGTCGAGTCGGCATGGATGCTCTGCATGATGTGCACGACCTGCTCCACCGTCTGCCCGCCCTGGTCGGCAATCTGGCGGGCGTTGGCGGCCATCTGGTTGGCCTGGGCGGCGTTGTCGGCGTTGTGGCGCACGGTGGCGCCCAGTTCTTCCATCGAGGCGGCGGTCTGCTCCAGGGCACTGGCCTGGCTTTCCGTGCGGGCGGACAAATCCTGGTTGCCCTGGGCGATTTCGGCGCTGGCGGTGGCCACGCTTTCGGCGCCATGGCGTACCTGGCCGACGATGCGGGTCATGCTCTCCTGCATCTGGTGGATGCCGTGCAGCACGCTGCCGTCATGCACTTTCTGCTGCTGGCTGCGGGCGGCCAGATCGCCGTGGGCCACGGCTTGCACCAGGGTGTTCAGCGCGGTGGGCTCGTCGCCCAGCTGGCGCAGGATGCTGCGCGAAATCAGCCAGATGGTGACGGCCAGCAGCAGGGTGAAAATCCCGCCAATGAGCAAGGCCTCGATCACGCGCTTGAGGAACAGCGCCTGCACGTCATCGACATACACCCCGGAACCGACCACCCAGCCCCAGGGCGCGTAGCCTTTGACGTAGGAAATTTTGGCCACCGGGTTGTCGTGTCCGGGCTTGGGCCAGAGGTATTCGACAAAACCCTGCCCGTCCTTTTTCACCGTATCGACAAACGCGACGAACAGATGCTTGCCCGTGGGGTCGGTACTGCCGCTCAGGTCCTTGCCGTCCAGCTCGGGCCGGATGGGGTGCATCAGCATGTGAACCTGCATGTCGTTGACCCAGAAGTATTCCCCAGCGCCATAGCGCAGCTTGCCGATGGCCTTGAGCGCCCGCTCCTTGGCCACGTCCTCGGGCAGGTCCTGGCTTTTGGCCAGGTCGTGGTAGTGCGAGGCAATGCCAGCGGCGATGTCCACCATGCCTTTGAGGTTGTTGGAGCGCTCCGTCAGCATCAGGTTGCGTTCCGAGAGCATGAGCATGACCACCACGACCACCAGACCCAGGGCGGACAGGACGACGGCTGCCGTCAGACGGCGGGCAACGGTAAAGCGGGTAAGAAATTGCATGGCAAGTCCAGTCTGTGTATGCAAAAGGAAGCGGCCGGTGGGCGCGACAAGAATGGCACCGGGCCGACACAGTATCCTTGATACACCTGAAAGGTTTTGTTGGGAAGGCTGGGGTATTCCAGAAGATGCACGTCTTTTTTCCGGAATACGCACAATAGCGGGCCGTTCCATTCCTGGATGGAATTCCGTGCCTCAAGGGCCTGCGCGTGCGGGCCTGGTTCTAGCTTTTTTTGCGGGAAGTCTCGCGTGTCCACTTCAACCTCTGCGGCAGCCGCCGCCACTTCCACCTCTGCCCCCAACAAGATGACCCGGCAGGAACTGCGCTCCAGCGGCAGCCTGGCGCTGATTTTTGCGCTGCGCATGCTGGGCCTGTTCCTGGTACTGCCGGTCTTTGCCCTGGAGGCGCGGAACTACGCCGGGGGCGACGACCCGGCCATGGTTGGCCTGGCCCTGGGCATGTACGGGCTGACGCAGGCCGTCTTTCAACTGCCGCTGGGCCTGGCTTCCGACCGCTTTGGCCGCAAGAAGGTGATCGTGCTGGGCCTGCTGGTCTTTGCCGCCGGCAGCCTGATGGCCGCGCTGGCCGACTCGCTCATGGGTCTGGTCTGGGGCCGCGCCCTGCAGGGCGCGGGCGCCGTCTCGGCGGCCGTCACCGCCCTGCTGGCCGATCTGACGCGCGAAACCGTGCGCACCAAGGCCATGGCCATGGTCGGCGGCAGCATCGCGCTGATGTTTTCGCTGGCGCTGGTCCTGAGCCCCCTGCTGGCCGGCTGGGTGGGGCTGGCCGGTATTTTCTGGATCACCCTGGCGCTGACCGTGGCAGGCATCGTCGCCGTCGTCGCCATCGTGCCGCCCGAGCCACGCCGGCATACCGGCCTGCCCCGTGGGCGCTTTGCCGACTTGCTGCACTACCCCGACCTGCTGCGCCTGAACGCCGGGGTCTTCGTGCTGCACACCGTGCAAATGGCCATGTGGGTGGCCGTGCCCGCCCTGCTGGTGCAGGCCGGGCT
>JAHRXD010000081.1 GCA_019104825.1 Comamonas sp. | reverse complement strand
TATCGCGCTCGGGCACGTAGCACAGGGGGCGGATGACGACGTGCTTGCCATCGTCGCTGACCAGCTTGGGCGGCATCCCCTTCATGCGCCCGCCGTAGAACAGGTTGAGCATCATGGTGGCCAGAATGTCGTCGCGGTGGTGGCCCAGCGCCACCTTGGTGCATTTCAGCGCATCGGCCACCGAATACAGAATCGCCCGGCGCAGGCGCGAACACAGGCTGCAGGTGGTCTTGCCCTCGGGCACCACGCGCCTGACGACGCTGTAGGTGTCCTGGTTCTCGATGTGGTACTCCACGCCGATGCTGTCCAGGTAGCCGGGCAGCACATGCTCGGGAAAGCCGGGCTGCTTCTGGTCGAGGTTCACCGCGACGATCTCGAACTTGATCGGGGCGCGTTTTTGCAGCTTGCGCAGGATGTCCAGCAGGGTGTAGCTGTCCTTGCCGCCGGACATGCAGACCATCACCCGGTCACCTTCCTCGATCATGTTGAAGTCGGTGATGGCGCGGCCCACTTCACGGCACAGGCGTTTTTCCAGCTTGTGCGCCTCGCGCTCGGCCTTGGACTTGCCACCGCCCGCTGCAGCCGCCGTATCGGCAGATGCAAAAGAGGCTTCGGCATCGGTGGCTTCGGCCACCCAGGAAGGGGAAGTAACGGTATTCATACAAAGTAAATTGTTGTAAAAGCGCTGTCGGGACACACGGGTTCAGACAACACGGGGGCACTGCTGGGGCGCGATTTTCCTCGCATTCGAATGCAGGCCGTCCAAACCGGGCATTTCCATTGCCCGGGCCTGCCACCCGCACAACACAGGGAGCAACTGCTTATGCCCGCGCTATCGTGGCATTCATTGAAACTACGCTTGCCGCTATTGACCGTGCTGCTGTTTCTGGGCGGCTTGTGGGCCCTGGTGCTGTTCGCCAGCCACCAACTGCGCCAGGACATGCGCACCCAGGTTGAAATGCAGCAACAGTCGACGGCTACTTTCGCCGCTCTAGCGCTGGAACAAACGCTGCAGGAGCGCCAGGCCGTCCTGCTGCGGGTCGCCCGCCACTTTGCCCCTATCGTTGAACACCATCCGGAACAATTGAGCGCCCCCCCTTCCGATTTCGCCGCGCTGCGCCAGGCCTTCGGGGAAATGCCGATGGGCCCGAATTCGGCCCAGCTCGGGCTGGTCGTGCTGCAGCAACTGTTCAACGGCGGCACCTTCATCACCAACGCCGAAGGCCTGGCGCTGACCTCGTTTCCGCCCCATATCCTGCGCATCGGGAACAACTATGCCGACCGGGATTTCCTGCGCCGCGCCCTGACCGGGAACAGCGTGGTCAGCCCGCCATTTACCGAAGGAACGACTCCGGTGGTCGTCATGGCCGTGCCGATCTGGGGCGATAGCGGCGTCCCCGTGGGCGTGCTGGCCGGCGTGCTGGATCTGAGCGATCCGAACTTTCTGTCCAGCATCCAGGGCTACTCGTATGGCCGCGACGGCGGCTTTCTGGTCGTCGATACCGCCACGCGCAGCATCATTGCCGCCAGCTCGTCCAACCGCACCCTGCAAGCGCTGCCCGCCCCAGGTGCCGATCCGGTACTGGATGCCCTGGCCCAAGGCGACAGCACCCAGACCGAATACCTGCGCAACGGCACCTCCTGGCTGGTCGCCGTGCGGCCGATTCCCATCGCCGGCTGGAAGGTCGTCGTCAACACCCCCCTGGCCGAGGCACTGGCCCCGGTCAACGCCCTGAGCCAGAACATCACCCTGGCGGCCATCGTCGTCAGCCTGCTGGCCGCCCTGGGCATGTGGCGGCTGCTGCACCACGAACTGCGGCCGCTGGAGATCACCACCGCTGCACTGGCCGGGATGATGCGCGACGGCGGCACCCTGCAGCGCGTGGCCGTCCCCAAGCAGGCCGAAGTGCGGCAGATGGCCCTGGTGTTCAACCACCTGGTGCAGGAGATCGAGCAGCGCCAGCAGGCCCTGCGCGAAAGCGAACAGTTGTACCGCGCAGCCTTCCAGTTCAGCCCCAATGGGCTGGAAATTACCCGCCTGCGCGATGGCCGCATCGTTGACGTGAACGAAGGCTTTACCCGCATCTACGGCTGGCAGCGCGGCGAAACCCTGGAGCGCACCGAAATTGCGCTCGGCCTGTGGTTGTCCCCCCAGGATTGGGAGCCCCTGGTGCAGCACATCGTGCTGGAGCGCAGTTGCCAGGACGTGGAACTGCACCGCCGCCACAAGGATGGCCGCCCGCTGACGGTGCTGCTCTCGGCCAGCTTGCTGCTGCTCGATGGCGAACACTGCATCCTCTGGATCAGCCACGACGTGACCGCCCAGCGCCAGGCCGATGCCCGCATTGCCCACCTGACCTCGACCGACACCCTGACCGGCCTGCCCAACCGCCAGTCCTTCGTCCAGTCCCTGAAGCAGGCGCAAATCCAGTGCCTGGACGGGCAGGGCCTGGGTGCCCTGCTGTACCTGGACGTGGACGATTTCCAGGCCGTCAATGACACCCTGGGCCACGAGGCGGGCGACGCCTTCCTGGCCGCCCTGGCCCGGCGCATCCAGGCGGCGCTGCCGCCCAATGCCGTCCTCTCGCGCCCCAGCGGCGACGAGTTCCTGGCCCTGCTGCCCGCACTGCCCGCCGTCCTGGGCGATGCCGCCCTGCGCACCGAGCGCGTGGCCGCCGGCCTGCTGGACGCCCTGGAGACGCCCATCGCCTTTGCCGGAGCAGCCCAGCACTGCACCGTCAGCATCGGCGTGCTGCTGTTCGGCCTGCAGCACGAAGCGCCCATGGAGCTGCTGCGCAAGGCCGACCTGACGCTGAACCAGGCCAAGAGCGCCGGCCCCGGCAGCATCCTGTTCTACGAAGCGCAGATGCAGGCCCAGGTCGCCTCCCGCGCCCGCCTGCAGCACAGCCTGCGCGAAGCCCTGCAGCAGCAGAGCTTCCGCCTGCACTACCAGCCCCAGGTCGATAGCGCGGGGCAGGTGGTCGGCGTCGAAGCCCTGGTGCGCTGGTTCTCGCAAGAGCAGGGCTTCATCTCCCCGGCGGAATTTATCCCGCTGGCGGAAAAAACCGGCCTCATCCTGCCCCTGGGCCGGTGGATTCTGCACACCGCCTGCACCCAGCTGGCCACCTGGGCCACGCAACCCGGGCGCGGGCACATCGCCATGGCCGTGAATGTCAGCGCCGGCCAGTTCCAGCAGGACGATTTCGTCCAGCAGGTGCAGGAGGTGCTGCAGGAAACCGGCGCCCCGGCGTCGCTGCTGAAGCTGGAGCTGACCGAAAGCGCCATGGTCGAGCAGATCGACGCCGTCGTGCAGCGGATGCAGGCCCTGCGCAGCCTGGGCGTGCGGTTTTCGATCGACGACTTCGGCACCGGCTTTTCGTCCCTGGCCTACCTCAAGCGCCTGCCGCTGGACCAGCTCAAGATTGACCAGGGTTTTGTACGCGACTGCCTGGACGACCGCAACGACGCCAGCATCGCCCAGACGGTGATCGCCCTGGGCCACGGCCTGGGCCTGGAGGTGATTGCCGAAGGCGTGGAAACCCCGGGCCACCAGGCCGCGCTGCAGGGCTGGGGCTGCCGCTTTTTTCAGGGCTACGGCATCAGCAAGCCGCTGCCGATCGAAGCGCTGGAGGTCTTTTTAACCGCGCACGCCGCCGCTACCACTGCCCCGCTTCCACCCGGATAGCCACTTCGCAGTCATCGAAAATCTCCAGCTTGGCGATCTTGATGCGCACGCCCAGCACGCCCGGCAACTGCATCAGGCGCTGGGCAAGCTTGCCGATCAGGCTCTCCAGCAAGTTGACATGCTCGGCCGTGCATTCCT
>JAHRXD010000072.1 GCA_019104825.1 Comamonas sp. | reverse complement strand
CCGCCGCCAGATCGACGTGGCCGCCGACGTGGCCGCGCAGATCGCCGGGGGCGATACGCGCATCACCGGTGTGATGATCGAAAGCCACCTGTGCGAAGGCCGCCAGGACATCGTGGACGGGCAGGAACTGGCCTACGGCGTGTCGCTGACCGATGCCTGCATCAGCCTGGAGCAGACCGTTCCCGTGCTGGAGCAACTGGCCGCTGCCGTGCGCCAGCGGCGCCAGAAAGTGCAATAAAAAGAGCTGTTAACGCTGACAAATATTGGATTTCAGATAAGAAACTATCTGAAATCCAGTTAATGAGAACGGTAGTAGCTCTTTTTTTAATAAATTTCCTCCGTCACACCCGCAAAGGCGGGTGTCCAGCTAACCGTGGAACACGCGCACCGCCTGCGCCAGCAGGTCTGCCTTGCTGCGCAGTTGCTCGGCGGCCGCGGTGGACTGTTCGGCCAGAGTGGCGTTCTGCTGGATCATCCGGTCGATACGCGCCACAGCGCTGCCCACCTGCTGGATGCCGCTGGCCTGTTCGGCAGTGGCGGTGCTGATTTCACCGATCAGACGCTCGACACGGTTGGCCTGCGTGACGATGCCGCTCATGGCCTCGCCGCCGCGCCGGGCCAGCGTGCTGCCCGCTTGCACTTTGGCCATGTTGTCGGCGATCAGCGCCTTGATCTCGGCGGCGGATGCGGCGCTGTGCTGTGCCAGCTTGCGCACTTCGGCCGCGACTACGGCAAAACCGCGCCCGTGCTCGCCGGCGCGGGCCGCTTCCACGGCGGCGTTCAATGCCAGGAGGTTGGTTTGAAAGGCCAGCGAGTCGATCACGCCCGTGATGTCGCCAATGCGGTGGCTGGCCGTGGCGATGCACTGCATCCAAATGCTGGTGGGGCTTTGAACCATTTTTCGGGGTGTCTGGCGCAGTAATGGTATCAAATGGAATTATATTGAACAAATAATCAGTAGCAAATGATAAAAACCCGCGTGATAACTTGCTCCGATGGACGAAAGTCAGATTCAGGAGTTACGCCGTGCCCGCCTGGCCGATGCCATCCAGAAGATGTGCAACGGCAACGTGACTGCCTTCGGGCGGCTGCTGGGTTACAGCGGTGGTGCGTATGTGCGCCAGATGCTTCTGGGCAACCGCGCGGTGTCGGAAAAAACGGTGCGCCACATCGAGGGGTTGCGCGGGATGCACGGCTGGTTCTCGCTGACGGCCATGCACGATGACATGGCATGCGGTTTTGACTTCGGCGCGGGGCCGGATATCTATCAGTTCTTCCCCGTGGAACTGCGCCTGCGCCCCGACGCGGCGGGCTATACGGTCTGGCCCGATGAAACCGATGAGGATGTGCCGCTGTCGCTGCACAAACATTGGCTGGCGCGGCGCGGCTATGTGCCCACCAGCCTGCTGGCGCTGCGGCTCAGGAGCGGGGGGATGGAGCCGTCGCTGAACATCGGCGACATCTTCGTGATCAACACCGCCGAGGTGGAGTTGCGCGACGGCCAAGTGTTCGTCGTCGATTTCTATGGCGAACTGCTGGTGCGCCGGGCCCAGCGCGATGACGGCGGCTGGTGGCTGGCAGCCGACAACCTGGACCAGGTGCGCTGGCCGCGCAAGGCGTTTGGCGGGCCGCAGTGCGTACCCATAGGGCGCCTGGTTTTCAAGCAGAGCGAGAGTATCTGACGGCGGATCGCCGCCAGGTACGTTCAATACATGTTTTGATAGCTTCTCCTGCTTTCATAACAATGATTTCAGAGTGAAATGAATCTGAAACCTAGTGAATTCCAGCGGTAAAAGCTATCTTTATTGTCTTTTCAGCCGGAAATCACGCCCCGCAGCACTTCTTGAACTTCTTGCCGCTGCCGCACGGGCAGGGGTCGTTGCGGCCCGGCTGGGCGCCCTTGACGATGGTTTCCTGCTGCGGCCCCAGGCTGCGCCAGGCCTGGCGCAGGTCGTACACGGCCCAGATGGCTTCGCCAAAAGCGTCGATGCGTTGCTGGCTGGTGGAGGCGGGGCCGTCCTCCTCGTACAGGTTGTGCGCGGGCTTGGCCGTATCGTCCTCGGTCAGCGCAACGATCAGCTCCATGGCGGCGTCAATCATCTGCGCCGCTTCCTTGTCGCGCGGCAGCGCCCAGTCGTCGGCCCAGTTCTCCACGGCAAACATGAAGCCCAGCGCCCAGACCTGGGCCAGCGAGGGAATCGGCTCGTCGCCGATCTCGGCCTGCTCCTCGGCGCTCATGGTCAGCACCGCGCCCTTGGTATCGAGTACCTCGGGGGAGAAAGCGTCGGCCTCTTCCAGGCTGTGCGTCGGGCGGTCGAGCTGGCGCAGGATTTCATCCAGCCGCGCCTGGGCCAGCGTGACGAAACGCTCCTGCTGCGCGGCGTCGGCAAACACCTCCAGCAGCGGCAGTGCGCCGTGCCCCAGCGGCGTGCCGTCGCCCAGCAGCATGGGCAGCCATTCCTGGATGGCGATCGGGCGGCGCGTGCAGGCCACGGCGGTCAGGAAGCCGTCGCAGAACTCCCATTGCGGCACTTCTTCCTCGCGTTCGCGCAGGGCGGCGAGCAGGTCGTCGAGTTCTTGCAGGGTGGTTTCGTCCAGGGCGGGAGCGGGCGGATTAACGGTGGTCATGAGTGAAATTTCAAACGGTATGCACGGCGTGCATTCAGATTTTTGCAGCAAAGGGATTTGTCGGCAGGCCGGGGTGGGGTAAGTCTGGCGTAAGGGCACAATGCCCGCTTTCGGCAGGTCAGGTGTCGCCAAAAGCACAGCCCCGACCCGTTGCCATGGGCCGCACAGGCCATGCCAGCCGGGCAGTGTAGCCCGCGCCGTTTGTCTTTCGCCTTGGAGCTTTTTTTATGTCCGCATCTTCCGGCCGTTTTACCGGCCTGTTCCCGATTCGCTATACGGTCATGGTGCTGTGCGTGGTCGGCACCATCGTCGGCCTGGGGGCCGCTGTGGCGTGGGGCGACTGGTGGTGGCTGCTGCCCGTGGTGCTGGGGGGGCTGGCGGTCATCGGCCTGCTGGATTTGCGCCAGACGCGCCATGCGGTGCTGCGCAACTATCCGGTGATCGGGCACATGCGCTTCATGCTGGAATACATCCGCCCGGAAATCCGCCAGTATTTCATCGAGGGCGACCATGAGAACCTGCCGTTTTCCCGGGCGCAGCGCTCGCTGGTCTACCAGCGCAGCAAGGGCGTGTCCGACAGCCGCCCGTTCGGCACGCTGCTGGACGTGAGCGCCCCCGGCTACGAGTGGGTGAACCATTCCATGCTGCCGACCAAACTGGCTTCGCAGGACTTTCGCGTCTGGATCGGCGGCACGCCCGGCCAGCCGCTGCCCGGGGCCGAAGTCTGCACCCAGCCCTACCACGCCAGCGTGTTCAACATCTCGGCCATGAGCTTCGGCGCCCTGTCGGCCAATGCCGTGCTGGCGCTGAACCTGGGCGCCCGCACCGGCGGCTTTGCGCACGACACGGGCGAAGGCTCGATCAGCAAATACCACCGCGAGCATGGCGGCGACCTGATCTGGCAGATCGCCTCGGGCTACTTCGGCTGCCGCAATCCCGATGGCACCTTCAGCGACGAAAAGTTCGTCGAAAACGCCCGCGACCCGCAGGTGAAGATGATTGAGCTGAAACTCAGCCAGGGGGCCAAGCCCGGCCACGGCGGCATGTTGCTCGGCGCCAAGGTGACGCCGGAAATCGCCGCCGCACGCGGCATTCCGGTGGGCAAGGACTGCATCAGCCCGCCGTCGCACAGTGCGTTTTCCACACCGCTGGAGCTGATGCACTTCATCGGCCGGCTGCGCCGCCTGTCCGGCGGCAAGCCCGTGGGCATCAAGCTGTGCATCGGCCACCCCTGGGAGTGGTTCGCCATGGTCAAGGCCATGCTGGAGACGGACATCACGCCGGACTTCATCGTCGTCGACGGTGCCGAGGGCGGTACGGGCGCGGCGCCGGTGGAATTTACCGACCACGTCGGCGTGCCGCTGCAAGAGGGGCTGATCCTGGTGCATAACACCCTGGTCGGCGTCAAGCTGCGCGAGCGCATCAAGATAGGCGCCGCCGCCAAGGTCATCACCGCCTTCGACATCGCCCGCATGATGGCCCTGGGGGCCGACTGGTGCAATGCCGGGCGCGGCTTCATGCTGGCGCTGGGCTGCATCCAGGCGCAGACCTGCCACACCGGCTTCTGCCCCACGGGCGTGACGACGCAGGACCCGCTGCGCCAGCAGGCCCTGGTCGTGCCCGACAAGGCGGCCCGCGTGGCCAACTTCCACCGCAACACCATGCACGCGCTGATGGAGCTGGTGCAAGCGGCGGGCCTGCACCAGCCGGGCGAAATCACCGCCCACCACATCGTGCGGCGCATCAACGATGCGGAAGTGCACCTGCTTTCTCAACTTATCATGCAGGTGCGCCCCGGGGCGCTGCTGGGGTCGCTGCACCGCCAGCACCGGGTATTTCGTCTGTTCTGGCCGCTGGCCAAGGCGGACAGCTTCCAGATAGCGCCGCCGCCCTTGGTGCCTTCGGCACCGAAAACCTCACTGGCTGCCCAGGCAGCCCAGCGAGCGAAAACGGAAGGGGCGGCGCTGTCCGATTCTGAATAAAGGACAGTGTGTGCCAACTGCGGCAGCGCCCGATTACGCGGCATTCTTAACAAGCCATCTCGCCAGCCAGGCCGATCTGGTGCAGCGCCACCAGTGGCAGGGCGAAAGCCTGTGGCTCAAACGCGCCGGGCAGCCGCACCCGGCCTGGCGCTACCGCGTGCTGGCCGCCGTTGCCCGGCTCGTGCGCGTACCGGCCTTGCAGCCCGTGCCCAATCCCGGGGGCACGCAGGCCATCGCCACCGAAGTGCGGCGCCTGCAAACCCTGGCTGACCGGGGCCTGCGCGTGCCGCAGGTGCTGGCTGCCGTTCCACAGGGGTTCCTGATGCGCGACCTGGGCCAGGCGGGCCAACCCGTGCAAAGCCTGGGCCATGCGCTGGAGCGGACGGGGACGGGGGCCGCCACCCTGGCCCTGTGGCAGCAGGGGGTGGCGGCGTTGCGGCAAGTGCATGACCGGGGCCAGTGCCTGAGCCAGGCGTTTGCCCGCAATATGGTGTTGTGCCCGGATGGGGGCATTGGCTTCATCGACTTCGAGGATGATCCCGCCGCCCACCTGCCCCTGCCCCAGTGCCAGTTGCGGGATGCGCTGTGCTACATCCATTCCACCGCCTGGATCGTGGTCCGCGCTGGCGTGTTGCCTGCGGCACAGACCCATTGGCAATCCTGGCAGGCAGGAATGCACCCCGAGGCCCGGGAAGCCCTGGCCCTGGCCCGGCAGCGGCTGCGTGGCCTGCGCTGGCTGCCTGTGACCCGGCGCCTGGGGCGGGATACTCAGCGGCTGCGCCAGGCTTGGGCGTTGCTGGCCAATATTGATAGTTGATTTTCTCTATCAGACATTCAATTAAGATAAATGTAAATTGGTGTAAGCTTGCCCGCCTAGGTGGCTATACGCACGGTGCGCTGTGGCCAATGTGCATCCTGTTGCTGGGCGTGTATGACTTCTGTTTGGAATAGCTTACGGATCACCCACCGTTTCATTTTTGTATTAGCTGCATTTGTGCTGTCCATTGTGGCAGTGGCAGGGATTGGCGTCTGGGGCTTGAACTCTGCCAAAAACAACATCAAGGCATTGCATGACGAGGCCCTCAACCGTGCCATGCTGGCGGGGGAGTCGATCGAGCAAACGCTGAACAACCGTTTGCAAGTGTTGCTGGCGTTTCAGCATGACCTGAACGGCGAGTTGGCCAGAATTCACGACCACCCGGTGGAAGTGCACCTGGACGCCATTGCGGCGAACCAGGCCAAGGCCAATGCTATCCACAAGAAGATCGAAGAGGGCCTGAACGACCCGAAAGAGCAGGTTTTGTTCAAAGCCGTGCTCGAAGCCCGTGCTGCCTGGCGGCCGGAACTGGCCAAGGCCATAGAAGCCATTCGCAACAACGACTACAGCACCACCACGATGGCTGCTTTCCTGGCTGCGGGCCGCAACCAGGGGGAAGCGGTGTACCAGACCACGGCAGCCTTGCGTGCCTACCAGTTGGAGGTGGGCGATGCGGCCTACAAGGCGGCGGACGAGCGCTACCAGTTGGCCCTGTGGGTGTTCGTGGGTGCGGGGTTGCTGCTGGTGGTGCCTTCGGTACTGCTGGCGCTGTGGCTGCTGTCGCGCCTCTCCCAGGGTTTCATGACCGCCAGCACTGCGCTCAAGCATATGGCCCAAAGCGATCTGTCGCACACCGTGCGCCATGACGGTACGGATGAAATCGGCTGCATGTTGCTGCATATGGAGACCATGCGCGGCAATCTCTCCCACATCGTGGGGCAGGTCAAAGTCGGCACCAGCGCCATCGCCGGGGCCTCGTCGGAAGTGGCCGCAGGCACGCTGGATTTGTCCTCGCGCACCGAGCAGCAGGCCAGTGCGCTGGAGGAAACCGCCTCGGCCACGGAAGAACTGGCCAGCACCGTCCAGCAGAATACCGACAACGTCGTACAGGCCAACCAGCTTGCGAGCGAGGCCCGGCGCGTGGCGCAAAGCGGCGGCGACATCGTCACGCAAATGGTGCAGACCATGGCGGAGATCGACCAGTCCGCCAAGAAGATTGTCGACATCATCAGCGTGATCGACGGCATTGCCTTTCAGACCAACATCCTGGCGCTGAACGCTGCGGTGGAAGCCGCCCGCGCCGGCGAGCAAGGCCGGGGCTTTGCGGTGGTGGCCGGTGAAGTGCGCAGCCTGGCCCAGCGCAGTGCCGGGGCGGCACGCGAGGTGCAGACCTTGATCAACGATGCCGTGGCCAAGGCCGGTGCGGGCAATGCCCAGGCGGCACAGGCCGGCACGGCCATGCAGGAGATCATTGGCGGCATCCAGTCGGTTGCGCACATCGTCGACGAGATTGCCCTGGCCAGCCGCGAGCAGGCTTCCGGTCTGGCGCAGATCAACCAGGCCGTCAGCCACCTGGACGGCGTGACCCAGCAAAATGCCGCCCTGGTCGAGCAATCTTCGGCAGCGGCCAGCGCCTTGCAGCAGCAGGCCGGCAATCTGGCGGCGATGGCCGATACTTTCCGCCTGGCAGGGCAGGCGGCCACGCAGGGTCGCCATGTGCCGGCTTTGCGTTGAGCGCCGCCCCGAAGCGGGGCAATAAGAAGGCTGCCACCCCTTGTCGAAAAGGCGTGGCAGCTGTTTTTTTCCAGGTGCTGACTTGCGTTGAAGCAAAGCTTTCAACTCAAGTATTTTTCCGACTTGTCATCAGACAGCGTAAGCTCCCCGACCTACCGGTTGTTACAAAACCGTTGGTCTTGCTAGAGGGCGGCTTATGAAAAATTTTTGGAACCATTTGCGTATCACCCACCGTTTCATGGTGGTGCTGGGGGCTTTTGTGCTGTGTGTCCTGGTCATGGCCGGGATCGGCCTGTCGGGCCTGGCCCTGGCGCGGGACGGGATGCAGAACCTCTACCAGGGCGCGATGGTGCGTTCGCAAATGTCCGAGCAGATCGTCTCGCTGCAAGCCGACACCCGTATGCAGGTGCTTCTGGCCTTCCAGCATGATCCTGAAGGCAGTCTGTTTGCCGCGCACGACCATGACCTGCGCGAGCATCTGGACGCGATTGCCAACAACCAGGCCAGTGCCGGCGAAATCCACAAAAGCCTGGTGGCAGACACCCAGGACCCCGAGGAGCTGGCGCTGCTCGACGGCGCCGCACAGGCCCGCGCGGCCTGGCGGCCCAAAGTGCAGAGCGCGGTGGAGGCCCTGGAAAACGGCAACTTCAGCGCCCAGGTCATGAATGATTTCCTGATCGCGGCCCGCAATGAAGGCGCCAATGTCGTCATGGCGATGGAGATGCTGCGCACCCATCAGCTGATGCAGGCACATGCGTATTACAGCCAGTCCGAAGAACGCTACCAGTGGGCGCTGTGGGTGTTCGGTGGCGCGGCTTTGTTGCTGCTGCTGCCTTCCCTGTTGCTGGCACTGGCGTTGCTGCAACGTTTGAAAAAGGGTTTTCAAACGGCAGGCCGGGCGCTGGAACATATTGCGGACAGCGACCTGTCGCGCACCGTGTCCCATGATGGCACCGATGAAATCGGTTCGATGCTGCTGCATATGGAGCGGATGCGTACCCGTCTGGCCCAGACGGTAGGCCGGGTGAAAGCCGGTACGGTGGCGATTGCCGGAGCCTCTGCGCAAGTGGCCGCCGGGGCGCAGGATCTGTCCGGCCGCACGGAGCAGCAGGCCAGCGCTCTGGAGCAGACGGCTTCGGCGACGGAAGAACTGTCCAGCACGGTGCAGCACAACGCCGACAACGCCGTGCAGGCCAGCCAATTGGCCGGAGAGGCCCGCCGTGCCGTGCAGGCCGGCGGGGACATCGTGGGGGAAATGGTGCAGACCATGGCTGCCATTGACCAGTCGGCCCACAAAATCGTGGACATCATCGGCGTGATCGACGGCATTGCCTTCCAGACCAATATCCTGGCGCTGAACGCTGCCGTGGAAGCCGCCCGTGCGGGCGAACAGGGCCGGGGCTTTGCGGTGGTGGCCGGCGAGGTGCGCTCCCTGGCCCAGCGCAGTGCCGAAGCGGCCCGCGAAGTGCAGCGGCTGATTACGGATGCCGTCTCGAAAGCGGAAACCGGCAACCAGCAGGCGGCCCAGGCCGGAACGGCCATGCAGAACATTCTGGGCGGCATCCAGCGTGTGACCAGCATCGTCGATGAAATCGCCACCGCCAGCCGTGAACAGGCTTCCGGCCTGGCGCAGATCAATCAGGCCGTGGGGCATCTGGACGGGGTGACCCAGCAAAACGCTGCGCTGGTGGAAGAAACCTCGGCGGCGTCCAGCGCCTTGCAGCAGCAGGCCAGCAGCCTGGCGGCCCTGGCCGATACCTTCCGCCTGGCCGAGCAGCCAGCGGCAGGCGCTCCTTTGGCGCTGGCTTAGAACCTGTTCACGATCTTTTCCTGGTGCCCGCAAGGCAGCCAGCAGCCGCAATCCAGGCGCGTGCCGCAGGCCAGGCTGGTGGCCTGGTCAAGGTGCGCAACGACGAGTGCGGCGGCTGGCTGCCTTGCCCGAAGGGTTGCCCCGCCAAGACAGCATCTGCGGCGTTGCAAATCCTCGCCGCCCCACCAGGGCGTCTGCGGTTTGCGCCTTGCATCTGCCGCCTTGGCGGGGCAAC
>JAHRXD010000056.1 GCA_019104825.1 Comamonas sp. | reverse complement strand
CGAAGCGCTGCACCGGCAGGTGGTTCTTCGTCGGGCGCATGTACTGGCCCAGCGTCACCACGTCCACATCGGCAGCGCGGACGTCGGCCAGGGCCTGGGCGACCTCCTCGTCCGTTTCGCCCAGGCCCAGCATCAGGCTGGTCTTTGTGACGGTCTGGGGCGCGTGGCGCTTGGCGAACTTGAGCACGTCCAGCGTGACCTCGTAGCTGGCGCGGATGTCGCGCACCGGGTGGGTCAGGCGCTGGACGGTTTCCAGGTTCTGCGCGTAGGTGGCCAGACCCGCGTCCAGCACCTGGGCGACCAGGTCGTGCCGGCCCTGGAAGTCGGGCGTGAGCGCCTCCACGGCCGTGCTGGGCATCCGTTCGTGGATGGCGCGGATGCAGGCGGCGTAGTGGCCTGCGCCCAGGTCGGGCAGGTCATCGCGGTCCACCGAGGTCAGCACCACGTATTTCAGGTCCATCAGCGCCACCGCATCGGCCACGTTGGCCGGTTCCTGCGGGTCGAGCCAGCCGTGGGGATTGCCGGTATTGACCGCGCAGAACTTGCACGCCCGGGTGCAGACCGAGCCCATCAGCATCAGCGTGGCTGTGCCGCGCCCCCAGCATTCGGTGATGTTGGGGCATTTGGATTCGGAACAGACCGTGTGCAGCTTGTGGGAGCGCACGATGTCCATCACCGCTTCGTACTTGGCGCCGTTGGGTACGCGGATGCGCAGCCAGTCGGGCTTTTTCGCGGCGTCGGGAATATCGGCCAGGGCGCTGGGCTTCATTCCGTCCAGCACGGCCTTGGTGCCTTGGGGGGTGACGATTTTCGAGCCCGAAGTCAGGCGCTGGCGGTGGATGGTAATGGTCTGTTCGCTCATGCTGGGAAGCCCTTGGCTGCTGGGCAGCGGTCAATGTCGTAAACCGGCCAAATTGTATCGACCCGGCCTTGTGCGCCGATGGGGCACGCTGGATTCCAGCAGATCCAGCGTGGAATGGGCGTGGCAGGAACAGGTTGAAGGATTAGGGTTTTGCTCTAGCGACGCAAAGTCTTGGAGGAGGTTTTGCTTTCTACAATGGTTTGATTTATTTGAAATTTCAAAGAAGGAGACAACACAATGACCGCTTTGCTCGATGCCATCCGTGGCAAAACCGAAAGTGCCCTGGCCAGTGGCGATTTAAGCCCCCTGGAAACCAGCGAAACGGTGGTGGAGCAAAACGGTCTGCGTTTTATCGTGCGCTGGGCCGAAGCGCTGGCCCGCAAGGATGCGGCCAAAGCCGCCGCCCCGGCCACAGAGGAAAAAAGTGCCGCAGGGGCCGAAAAAGTCATCCTGCCCGGCGGCCCGCGCGACCCGAACTTCAATCCCTTTCTGAATCCCGACCCGGCCCTGACCGTCGGCCCCATCGGCACCCGGCACACCATCGTGCTGAACAAATTTCCGGTCTGCCTGCACCACCTGGTACTGGCGCGGCGCGAATTTGCCGAGCAGCTCACCCCGCTCGAACTGTGCGATTTCGAGGTGCTGGCGCAACTGCTCTCCACCCTGGGCGGCCTGGGCTTTTACAACGGCGGCGCCCCGGCAGGTGCCAGCCAGCGCCACAAGCATGTGCAATGGGTGCCCGCCGACCCTGGCAACGCATCCCTGGCGCAACTGGCAGCGGGCCTGCCCGCAGACGCCCAGCCGGGCGTGGTCTACCGCCACCCGGCCCTGTCGATGGCGCACGCCTTGTTGAAGGTCGATGCGGGCCAGGGCGCCGACCAAAGTGCCAGCGCTGCCGCCCTGCTGGTCGCCTACCACCAGGCCCGTGCCGACCTGGGGCTGGAACCCGGGGCCGACGGCCTGCTGCCTTCCTTCAACATGCTGGCGGGCAATGGCTGGCTGCTGCTGGTGCCGCGCAGCCAGGAACACTTTGAAGGCGTTTCGATCAACGCCTTGTCCTTCGGCGGCACGATTTACGTGCGCCAGCCCGAGCAGGTGGAACTGATCCGCCAGACCGGCCCGCTACAGGCTCTCGCCAGCGTGGGGCGGACATCCTTCTGAAAAGAGAGCTGGTAGCGCTTGCTGGATAAGCGCTAACGGCAAAAAAGGCTGCAAATGCAGCCTTGGGTGTCGATATGGGGTGCCGTGCTTACTTGCCCCAGCCGTCCTTCAGCCCGGTGATTTTGTTGAACACGGGTTTTTCTGTGCGGTGGTCTGCCCGGTCGGCGACGAAGTAGCCGAAGCGCTCGAACTGGAATTTGTCGTCCGGTTGGGCCTTGGCCAGGGACGGTTCCACGTAGGCGGTGACCACTTTCAGGCTGTCCGGGTTCAGCAGGGCCAGGTAGTCCTTGCCACCAGCGTCGGGCTGGGCGTCGGTGAACAGGCGGTCGTACAGGCGCACTTCGGCCTGCACGGCATCGTGCTGGGCCACCCAGGTGATGGCGGCCTTGACCTTCACGCTGTCGGCACCGGGGGTGCCGCTCTTGGTGTCGGGCACCACGGTGGCCAGCACTTTGGTGACCTGGCCGTCGGTATTCTTTTCGCAGCCGGTGCATTCGATGACGTAGCCGCCTTTCAGGCGCACCTTGTTGCCGGGGAACAGGCGCTTGTAGCCTTTGGGCGGGGTTTCCTCGAAGTCCTCGCGCTCGATCCAGACGTGCTGGCCCAGGCCGAAGTGGCGCTGGGGTACGTCGGCGCTGCTGTCTTTGCCGTGGGGCAGGGCGGGCAGATGGCAGGCTTCGATGTGATCGCCGCTGCCAAACACTTCGGCCCAGTTGGTCAGCTCCAGCGGCAGCGGGTCGAGTACCACCATGGCGCGGTGGGCCTGATGCTCCAGGTCTTCGCGCAGGCAGCCATCCAGCGTGGCGTAGTCGATCCAGGAATAGTCCTTGGTCACGCCAATGCGCTCGCAGAAATTGCGGATGGCCGCAGGCGTGTAGCCCCGGCGGCGCAGGCCGACGATGGTGGGCATCCGGGGGTCGTCCCAGCCGCTGACGGTGCCGCTGTCGACCAGGTGCTTCAGTTTGCGCTTGCTGGTGATGACGTAGGTCAGGTTCAGGCGCGAGAACTCGTACTGGCGCGGCTG
>JAHRXD010000049.1 GCA_019104825.1 Comamonas sp. | reverse complement strand
CCCGACACGCGACTACCAGAAGTGGCTGGACGAGCAGAAAGCCCTGGGCTATACGTTCCACGCCTCGGTCGGCAACGTGGGCGATTGGGAATCGACCGTCGACGCCTTTGCCAAGGCCAAGGCCGAGCACGGCAGCATCGACGTGCTGGTGAACAACGCCGGCATTACCCGCGACCGCATGTTCGTGAAAATGACGCCCGACGATTGGCGTGCCGTGATCGAAACCAACCTGAACTCCATGTTCAACGTCACCAAACAGGTGGTGGCCGACATGGTGGAAAAAGGCTGGGGCCGCATCGTCAATATCAGCTCGATCAACGGGGCCAAGGGCCAGGCCGGGCAGACCAACTACTCGGCTGCCAAGGCCGGAATGCACGGCTTCTCGAAAGCGCTGGCGCAGGAACTGGCCAACAAGGGCGTGACAGTGAACACCGTCAGCCCCGGCTATGTCGGCACCGACATGGTGCGGGCCATCCGCGAGGATGTGCTGGAGAAAATTGTGGCCACCATCCCCGTCAAGCGCCTGGGCGAGCCCAAGGAAATCGCTTCCATCATCGCCTGGCTGGTTTCCGACGAAGGCGGCTACGCCACAGGCGCAGAGTTTTCGGTGAATGGCGGCCAGCACATGCAATAAGCATGGTTTGAACGTCAAGCAAAACGCCTGCAGCAATGCAGGCGTTTTTTGTTGGGGCCAAGGAACACCGGGCCAGTCTGCGCTAGGATGCGCGGCCCGGCCGTGCAATTTAGCGCTTGCGATCGCGTTCGTCTTCGGGCCAGATGGCGATGGGGGCAGTGGGGTTCATGACAGACTCCAAAGGGGAAGGAAGTGCCAGGGTGCCGGGGCGTGCATTACAGGCGTGCCGGGCTGCGCTTGCGGTCACGTTCGTCTTCGGGCCAGATGGTGATCGGTTGGGTAATCGTCATTGCTTTCACTCCTTTATGGAACCCTTAACGCCGGGGCGGGACGCTTGGTTTACCGCCTCGGCCAACTTTTTCTGGATTTTTTTCGATGTCTTTGAGTGTGTGGCTGCTGTACGTATCGCTGGCAGCGGCGGTGATTGCTTCGCCGGGGCCCTCGGCGCTGTTGTGCGTTTCGCACGCTGTCGGGCATGGTGCCCGCAAGGCGGTGGGCACGATCGTGGGCGGGATTACCGCGTCCATGACGCTGATGCTGCTCTCGGCCCTGGGCCTGGGGGCGGTGATTGCGGCGTCCGATACCCTGTTCAGCGCCATCAAGTGGGCCGGGGCGGCGTATTTGCTTTACCTGGGCGTGAGTGCCTGGCGCAATGCCAGCCGGGCCGGCCCCCAGGCGGGGGAGGAGGTCGATGCGGATGCGCCGGCTGTTGCGACTGCCGTGCCGGAAAGCACGGCCTCGTTCTGGACGCTGTACCGCAAGGGGCTGATGGTCGGGCTGGGCAATCCCAAGGATTTGCTGTTTTTCAGTGCCCTGTTTCCGCAGTTCATGAACGCCAGCGCCCCGATTGCCGGGCAGCTCCTGATTCTGGGCAGTACCTGGATGGTGCTGGACGGTTCGATCATGCTGGCCTATGTGTTGGCCGGGGCCAAGCTGCTGGCCCGGCTGCACCGGGGAGGCGCGGGGCGCTGGTTCGACCGGGTGACGGGCGGCGCTTTCGTCACGGCAGCGGCGCTGCTGGCCAGCAGTCAGCGTTGATCACCAACAAACTTCAATAAAAGAAGCTGTTTCCGCTTGCCAGTTATAAATTTCAGACTGAAAACAGCCTGAAATCCTTGTAAATCAAGCGGGAAAAGCTCCTTTTATTTTTTCTCTATCGGGTCTTCCTCTGCTGCATCGTCCATCAGATACGCCGCCGGATTGTGGATAGCGGCTTCGGCGCGGAAGTAGCCCAGCACCGTAGGCACGCTTTGGTGCCCCGTCAGCGCCATGGTTTGCGCCAGGGAAATATTGCGCCGCCCGGCTTCCGTAACAAAGCCGGAGCGCAGCGAGTGGGCGGAAAAGTCCCCTTCCACCCCCGCCAGACGGCAGCGCTCTTGCACGATCAGGCGCACGGCCGCCGGACTCAGCCCCGCACCGCTGGCATCGACGTGGCCGCCCTTGCGGATGCGCCGGAAGATCGCTCCATCTTGAATCCCGCTGGCGGTCAGCCAGGCCTCCAGAGCCGTCCCGGCAGCGCCCAGCACGGGTTTGACGCTGTCTGGCGTGGCCCGGCCTGCCTGGTTGGTTTTGCTGACCAGTAACTCATACATGAAACGCCCTGGCCCCAGGCGGCGCAGGAAACGCATGTCCGCTTGCGCCACTTCGGAGCGCCGCCGCCCGCCGCTGCTCCAGGCAAACAGCAGCAGCGCCCGGTCACGCAGACCCGTCAGGCTGTCATCGCAGGTGGCCAGAAGTTGCTGTAGCAAATCTTTCGTGAGGGCGGCTTTTTTCTGTACCCGTCCGCCCTGGCGAGCATAGGTTTTGCGGGCCCGCGATAGCACCTCGCGCACGCGTGAATCGTGGCATGGGTTGGGCAGATTGCGGCTTTGGTGCGCTTTCGATAGCACGGCCAGCCGATGCACCAAGGTGGCGTGCGCCGGTGCGCCCAACCGATTTTTGCAGCCCGATTGCACCAGGGCGGCGTCCACTTCAGGCGGCAGTTCCCCGCGCAGGCCGGTGGCCGTCTGGCGCGGCGCATGGTCGGCAATGAACTGCAACACCACTTCCACCGACAAGGGTAGGGCGATGGTTTGCCCCAGGCGTAGTTGCAGCCAGCCCGCCCAATAGCGCATGGCGCTGGCGTAGCTGCGCAGGGTGTTTTCCGCTTCGCCCTGGTGCAGCAGCTCCTGCAGGGCTTGCAAGGTGGTGGCGCTCAGGCTGGCCAAGGGGGAGGGGGGCGCTGCTGGCGCCGCTGGAGCAGATAACGCCAGCGCATTGGGGGCGGCGAATGCCTTTCGGGCTGCCAGAGACGAATCGGTGTCTGTAAAGCGGTAGGTATGGTTTTTCTGCATTTGTTTGTATAAAATAATATGTAATACAAATGTTATTTAATAAAATTGCTCAATCATTTTTGATAAACTTCACTTATCGAAAGTAAATTATCGCCTATGTCGTACATCACCCCAAAAACCACCCGTGGCGTGCAGGAGCAGGATGTCTGGACTGCTGCCGATGCCGTTTTGCAACAGGGCCAGCGCCCGACGATCGAGCGCGTGCGTCAGCACATGGGGCGCGGCTCGCCCAATACCGTCGGGCCGATGCTGGAGAGCTGGTTTGCCCGCCTGGGCGAGCGTTTGGTGGCGGCGCAGGGCGGCGCCGAAGCAGGGGAGAAGCTGCCCCGGCCGGTGCAGGAGGCAATGCACACGCTTTGGCAGGCCGCGCTGACCCAGGCGCAAGCCGTTGCGCAAGAGGCTTTGCAGGCGCAGCAAACCCAGCTCGCCGACGCACAGGCCGCCTTGCAGGCGCGGGAGCAGCAATTGCAGCAGCGCTCGGACAACCTGCAGCAGCAAAAACAGGCGCTGGATGAGGCGCTGAAACTGGCGCAGGCCCAGCAGGCCGACCTTTCCGAACGCCTGGATGCCATGCAGCAGCAACTGGAGCAGCGCGAGCAGCTATTGCAGGCGCAGCGCAAGGAGTTCGACGCCCTGCAACAGCAACGCGATGGGGAGCGCCAGCAGCACCAGGCAGCGCTGGCCGCAGCCGCGCAGGAGCGCCAGCGCCTGGCCGAACAGTTCTCCGGCAATGAAAAGCGCTGGCTGGGCGAGCTTGATCGCAGCCGCCAGGAGGTGGAAAAGCTCAAGAAACAGCAGCAGCAAGCCACTCAGGAGGCGCAGGAGCTGCTCGCCCAGGCCCGCAGCCGCCAGGCCGAGCTGGAAAACGAATACCTTGCCGCACAAGGCGCCTTGACGACCACGCAGCACAGCCTGGACCTGGCCAATGAGCGCATCGGTGAATTGAAGGAAACGCTGCAGCAGCAACGTCCGGCCCCAGAGGCGGCTACGCCACGCACCGGCCCATCGCTACAGCGGCGGGCTTTGGCGCAAAAGAGCCTGACGCGGCGGCGCTAGGCGCAGAGCCCACCGCTCCCCGCTGTCACACCCGGGAAGGCGGGTGCCCAATAGCAGCGCTGGCGATGTTGTGGGCCGGTTATTCGTTGCCGGTTGCCGTTACCGGAGCGAACAAGGCGCTGACCTGGGCGATATCGTCCAGACTCAGACGACCTGCGGCCTGGCGCAGTTGCAGGTAGCCAAGGAGGACTTGGTAACGAGCCCGCAGCCAGTCCTTTTCCGCGTTGGCGGCTTGCACTTGGGCAGCCAGCACATCGGCGTTGATGCGCACGCCCACCTGGTAGCCTGTTTTGGTAGCTTGCAGCGCGGTGTTGCTGGAGACGACCGCTGCCGCCAGCGCGGTGCTTTGCTCCTGCGCGGATTGCCAGCCGAGGAATGCCTGGCGCACGGCCAGCTCCACGCTGCGTTGTGCTTCTTCGTAATCGGCCTGGGCTTTGGCGGCCAGGCTCAAGGTTTCGCGCAAGCGATTCTGGGTGGCGAACCCGGCAAACAGCGGCAGCTGCAAAGTCACGCCGACGGTGCCGACCGTGGCGCGGTGCGGCAGGGGTTGGGTGAGGGTGCCGTCAGGATTGCGCTGCTGGCCGTAGCTGGCCTGCAAATCCAGGGTAGGGCGGTGGCCAGCCTGGGCTTTTTCGACTTCCAGTTGGGCCACCGCCCGGGCTTTTTCCGCCTGCAGCAGCAGGGGGTGGGTGCCAGGCAGATCGTCCAGCCAGACATCGCGCTGCGCTGCATCGACGGTGGGCAGGGTGGCGGATGTGGGTAGCCGCCAGGGGCGGGGAGCGGCCCAGGTGGTGAGTTTTTGCAGCGCAAGCGCCTGCATCGCCACGTCGTTTTGTGCAGCCAACCATTGCGCCTGCACGCCATCGAGGCGGGCCTGGGCTTCGCGCACGTCAGTAATCGTCACCAGCCCCACGTCGAAATTGCGCTGGGCCAGCGCGGCCTGCTCGGTAATCGCCTCGCGCAGCGCGGTTTGCACCTGGAGCAGGTCGTGCGCCTGCAGCAGGGCGACATAGGCCTGCGCCACTTGCAGCAACAGTTTTTGCTGTGCGGCCATTTGCTGGGCCTGGGCCAGCTCCAACCCCTGCTGCCCCTGGCGGTATTGGCGCAAGTTGGCTGGGCGGTACAGCGGCTGGGTCAGCACGACGGCGGCGCTGCGCTGCCAGGCGGGCAGATTCTGGGTTTGCGCACCGATGGGGGTGTCCAGCCGCACTTCGCTATCGCTGTGCTGGGTGCTGGCCTGCAGGCCGATTTGCGGCAGCAGCAGGGCGCGGCCCTGGGCCTGACGGTGGCTGGCTGCGTCCACGGCCAGTGCCTGCGCCTGCCAGCCGGCATCGTGGGCCAGGGTGCTTTGGGCGGCATCCAGCAGGCTTTGGGCATGGCTGGCGGCCCATGGCCCCAGCGAGAGCAACAAGCACAGGGCGGCAGGCCGAAGGGGCCGGAAGGGTTTCATTTGTGGGCTTCGAGACGGTTAGTAATGCCCGATGCCCGGGTCGCACTCGTGCGCCCAGGCATCGATGCCGCCGGTGATGTTGGCGACATGGGCAAAGCCTTGCTGCACCAGATAGGCCGCCACGCGCATGCTGCGGGCGCCGTGGTGGCACAGGCAGGCGACGGGGCGTTCTTTGTCCAGCTCGTGCCAGCGGGCAGGAATGTCGGCCATGGGGATGAACACCTGCTCGAACCGGGCATCCTGGCCCAGGCGCACCACGTCGCATTCCCAATGCTCGCGCACGTCCAGCACCAGCGGCAATTGCTCCTGCCCGGCGAACTGGGCCAGCCAGCTGTCCATTTGGTTGGGGCGTACTTGGTAGAACATGCCGCCGACAAGGCCCTGGCGGGCTTAGAAAACGAATTTGGACTTGCCTGCAAAGCCTTGCAGGCGCGGGGCGACCGTGTCCCACGGTGTCGTGGTGGTGGTTTGCCCGCCGTTTTTCTGCACGATGGTGACGCGCATCATGGGCTGTTCGCCCACGATGGCGATCAGGCGGCCACCGTCCTTCAGGTGCGCCAGCAGGTGCGTGGGCACTTCGGCCACGGAGCCGCTCAGGACGATGACGTCAAACGGGCCGTCGTTCAGGGCGTCCTTGCTGCCATCGGCCACGCGCACGGTGACGTTGTGGCATTCGGCGGTGGCCAGGTTTTCACGGGCGGTTTCGGCCAGTTCGGCGTCGATTTCCAGTGTGGTCACGTCCTGGCACAGGCGCGAGAGCAGGGCGGCCATGTAGCCCGAGCCAGTGCCGATTTCCAGCACGCGCTCGTGCGGTTGCAGTTGCAGGTCGTTGGCGATGCGGGCGTCGATTTTCGGGGCCAGCATGCACTGGCCGCGCTCGACGGCGAAAGCATCGTCACGCAGGGGGATTTCCGTGTCCATGAAGGCTTTCTGGTAGTGCGCTGGCGGCACGAAGTCTTCACGGCGCAGGGTGTGCAGGGTGTCCAGAACCGCCGCGTCCTTGACGTTCCAGGGACGGATCTGCTGCTCCACCATGTTGTAGCGGGTGTGGGCCAGGGTATCTTGGGTGTCGTCGATCAGACTGTTCAAAGGCAAGCTCATGGTGGTATCGGCTTCTCATCAAGGAAATCGGGGAGCAGGTAACCGCGACAGGCCCGGGCACCCGCAAACCTGCCGATTCTACGAGGCGAATCGGGCCTGGGGGTGCAATCACTGTCGCACAGGCGGAGATTGCACTGCCAGGAAGCCTTATTTTTTCCCGCCCAGCAGGTTGCCCAGCACCCCGCGCAGCAACTGGCCTGCCGCACGGTTCACCATCGAACGGGCCTGGGACTTGACGACGCTTTGCACCAGGCCGTCCTTCTTCCCGCCACGCGGGCCGGTGCTGCCGAACAGAAATTCGTTCAGCCCCTGGGCCAGACCGCCGGAAGGTGCGCTTTGGCCCTCCTGGCTTGTCTGTGCGGCGGCATTGGCGCGGTCGCGCAGGATTTCAAAGGCCGATTCCCGGTCGACCATGTCCTCGTAAACACCGGCCACCAGCGAGTTTTTCAGCAAATCCTGGCGCTGCGCGTCGCTGATCGGGCCAATCTGGCTGCCCGGAGGAGCTACGAACGCACGCTGGGTAACGTTTGGACGGCCTTTTGTATCCAAAAAGCTTACCAGGGCCTCGCCAACAGCTAGCTCTGTGATAGCAGCCTCGATATTCAGCCCGGGGTTGGGACGCATGGTCTGCGCCGTGGCCTTGACGGCTTTCTGGTCTTTCGGCGTGAAGGCCCGCAGGGCGTGCTGCACGCGGTTACCCAGCTGGGCCAGCACGCTGTCGGGAATGTCGGTGGGCACCTGGGTGACGAAATACACGCCCACGCCCTTGGAGCGGATGAGGCGCACGACCAGCTCGATGCGCTCGACCAGCACCTTGGGCGCGTCGTTGAACAGCAGGTGCGCCTCGTCGAAGAAGAAGGCCAGCTTGGGCTTGTCCAGGTCGCCCACTTCGGGCAGGCGCTCGTACAGTTCGGAGAGCAGCCACAGCAAAAAGGTCGAATACAGGCGCGGCGACTGCATGAGCTGGTCGGCGGCCAGGATGTTCACCATGCCCCGGCCCTGGGCGTCGGTCTGCATCAGGTCGTCGATGTTGAGCATGGGTTCGCCGAAGAACGCATCGCCGCCCTGCGTTTGCAGTTGCAGCAAACCGCGCTGGATGG
>JAHRXD010000041.1 GCA_019104825.1 Comamonas sp. | reverse complement strand
CGCTGCAGCAGATCAGGCCGTCAAGGATGCCGGCCTGCCTACGGGCGAGGCCTTGTCCGACGATCTGGCCACCCGCATCGGCTGCGTGGTGGGATCGGGGATTGGCGGCCTGCCGCTGATCGAGAACACCCAGATTGAGCTGTCCAACCGCGGCCCGCGTCGCATTACCCCATTTTTCGTGCCTGCCTCCATCATCAACATGGTGGCCGGGCATGTGTCCATGCGCTTTGGTTTCAAAGGGCCGAACCTGTCGGTGGTCACGGCCTGTACGACCGGCCTGCACTGCATCGGTGAAGCCGGGCGCATGATTGAATACGGTGATGCCGACATCGTCGTTGCTGGCGGTGCGGAAGCCACCGTCTCGCCACTGGGCGTGGGTGGCTTTGCCGCCATGCGGGCGCTGTCCACGCGCAACGATGACCCGAAAACCGCCTCCCGCCCCTGGGACAAGGACCGCGACGGCTTTGTGCTGGGCGAGGGCGCCGGCGTGCTGGTGCTGGAAGAGTACGAACACGCCAAGGCCCGTGGGGCAAAAATCTACGCCGAATTGAGCGGCTATGGCATGAGCGCCGACGCGGGTCACATGACCGCGCCGAACATGGACGGCCCGCGCCGCGCCATGCTCAACGCCATGCGCAACGCCGGGGTCAATCCCGACGAAATCGGCTACCTGAATGCCCACGGCACCTCCACCCCGCTGGGCGACAAGAACGAAACCAATGCCATCAAGGCGGCGCTGGGCGATGCGGCGTACAAGACCGTGGTCAGCTCCACCAAGTCGATGACCGGCCACCTGCTCGGTGGCGCTGGCGGCATCGAGAGCGTCTTTACCGTGATGGCACTGCACACGCAGAAGATCCCGCCGACGATCAACCTGTTCAATCAGGACCCCGAGTGCGATCTGGACTACTGCGCCAATACCGCCCGCGATGCCAGGATTGATGTCGCGCTGAAGAACAACTTCGGCTTTGGCGGCACCAACGGCTCGCTGATCTTCAAGCGCATCTGATATTGACGGCTGTGCTGGCAGTGACCGGTTTCAACCCGCTTTGGCTTGGCAACGGCTGAAGCGGGTTTTGCATTCATGACGCTGCGCCACCATAGCCCGCCACCGGTGCAGATGTGCGTTGCCCCCGGGTCGCTGCTGGGCGCAGGCGCTGCTGCCGTTGCCCTCGTGGGGCTGCTGGCGCTGTCGTACTGGTGGGGCTTCAGCAGCGCGGCCTGGTGGCTGCGCGGGGCGGTGGCCGGAGTGTGGCTGGCGGCGGTACTGTGGGCTGTCCGGGCGTGGCGGCGTTTGCCGACCGGGGTCTTGCGCTGGGATGGGCAGGGCTGGCTTTGGCAGCCCCGGCTGCGGTCGGGTGAACCGGCCAATGAACAGAATTTCGTAGCGCTTACCGCCATACGGGTGGTATTTGACATGCAGTTTGTGCTTGGATTGCATGGCACGGTGGGCGCAAAGCGCTATTTTTTCTGGTTGCAGCGCAGTGCCAACCCTGGAGGCTGGGATGCGGCGCGGCGTGCGGTATATTCCAGCGCTTTGGTCACGCCGCCGCAGGCGGTGCCGTGACCAGCCTTTCTTCTTTTTCGCTTTGGCGTTCATGACGGTAGCCCCCTTGCCCCTTTCTTCCAACGACAGCGATCTGCAACTGGTGCAGCGCACGGTGGCGGGCGATCAGCGGGCGTATGAGCTGCTGGTGCTGAAATACCAGCGCCGCATCGAGCGCCTGGTGGCCCGCATGGTGCGCGACCACGATCTGGTGCAGGACATTGCCCAGGAGACGTTTTTACGCGCCTACCGGGCGCTGCCGCAGTTTCGCGGCGAGGCGCAGTTCTACACCTGGCTGTACCGCATCGCGGTGAATACGGCCAAGAAATTCCTCATGGACATGCGCCGCGACCCGGTGCTGACCGAAAGCGCCCTGGCACCGGTGCAGGACGATGAGGAAACTTTTCGCAACCGCCACGAACCAAGCACGGACGAGACGCCCGAGACGGTGCTGGCAGCGCAGGAAATTGCGGCTGCCGTGCAGGCGGCGATGGAGGCTTTGCCCGAAGAACTGCGCCAGGCGGTGACGCTGCGCGAGATCGAAGGCTTGAGCTACGACGAGATTGCCCAGGCCATGGGCTGTCCCATCGGCACGGTGCGCTCGCGTATTTTTCGGGCACGGGAGGCGATTTCAGCGCGGGTCAAGCCGCTGCTGGAGCGCCAAACGGGCAAGCGGTGGTAACACGGGGATGCGGGCTGTCCGCAAGCAGCAGGTAGAACCATGAAGGACGATGTAGTAAATACGCAGGAATTGCTTTCGGCTCTGGTCGATGGCGAGTTGACAGGGATTGAGCTGGAACAGGCTTTGGCCGTGGCCGAAGATGCCCAGGGGCAGCGCAATTGGCAGCTCTACCATTTGGTGGGCGATGTGCTGCGCTCGCCCGATCTGGCGCACCACAGCCAGCGCGATGTGCTGACCGGGCTGCGGGCCAAACTGGCGCAGGAGCCGCCGCTGCAAAGCACCCAGGAAACCGCTTTGCAGCTGGCGCCCGGCGTGTTGGAGCAGGTGCAGGCGCCCGCTGCGGTGCGGGATCAGGCGGCCAATGCGTCGGTGTTCCGCTGGAAGCTGGCGGCGGGTTTTGCCTCGATTGCGGCGGTGGCGGCCGTGGGCTGGCAGGTCATGGCTTTGCAGGCGGTGCCTGTCAGCGGGGCGCAGCTGGCGCACAACGCGATTCCGGCGGCCTCGGCCGTCGTGGCGGTGGCGGCCGACGATGGCAAGACCGTGATGCTGCGCGACCCGAACCTGGATGCCCTGCTGGCCTTGCACGAGCAATACGCCAACCGCCCGGGCTTGCAGGTGCCGGCCGAGTTCCTGCGCAATGCCAGCCTGGCCCATGCGGGCGGCCCGCAGCGGGCACCGTAAACTTCGGTTCTTTCCTATCTTGTTCTGCGGGGCCGATCGGCCCCGTTGTCGTTTGAGGCGTTGTTGTGGTCACTCGCAAAAAAAGCAAGGCAGCGGCAGAGCTGCCCACGGTCAGTGTTTCAGAGGGCGAAATTGCCCGTTATCTGCACCTGGGCACGCCCTGGGTGCAGGGTTCGATGCGCCTGAAAGACCCGTTCATGCTCGATCTGGAATATGTCCAGCGCATGATGGCCTGGCTGCTGTTCACGCCCGCCGACGAGGATTTGACCGCGCTGCACGCCGTGCAGTTGGGCCTGGGCGCTGCGGCGCTGACCAAGTTTCACCACAAGGTGCTGGGGATGCGCACGACGGCCATCGAGATCAATCCCCAGGTGATTGCTGCGTGCCGGGGCTGGTTCAAATTGCCGCCGGACAGCGCCACCTTGCAGGTATTGCAGGCCGATGCGGCCGAGGAAATCCGCCGCCCGTACTGGCAGGGGGCCGTTCATGCGCTCCAGGTCGATCTGTACGACCACGATGCGGCGGCCCCGGTGCTGGACAGCCCGGACTTCTATGCCGACTGCCGTGCCATGCTGGCCCCGGAAGGCTGCATGACGGTGAACCTGTTTGGCCGGCGCAGCAGCTACGCCGCCAGCCTGGAGAAAATTTGCGCGGCCTTCGGGCCGGACAACGTCTGGGCGTTCAAGCCCACGCGCGAGGGCAACACCATCGTCCTGGCCCTGCGCGTGGCGCAGCCGCGTGACGTGCTGCAACTGCAAGGCCGGGCGCAGGCCGTGCAGGCGCAATACCAGCTTCCGGCGACGAAATGGTTGAAAGTGTTGCGTCCCGTCGTCGAAGACGTCAGCCAGGGCGGGCTGGAGCGTGGGCAATAACGGCACAATAGCCGGTTTCACTCGTCTTCCCCTCCATGCCAGTTGTGCCCCAGCCTGCCCAGCACCCGCAACGTGTCTTGCTGCATAACGAAATCCACGCCCGCCCGCCGGAGTCGGTGCAGGCGCCTGCGGTGCTTACCCACATGGTCATGGTCTGCGACAGCGCCCAGCGCGAGGCCAGCCGCCAGCACCTGGCCGCCCTGCTGCGTGACCACCACCGTAGCGTGCCCGATGAGAGTACGACCCATGTGCGTGTCGACCTGGGTGGCCTGCGCGTGCGCTGGGAGCTGCACACGGAGTTCGTCAGCTGGACCTTCCAGGTCGCCCTGCCGGCCGATACGGTGCTGGATACGCGCAGCCCGCCCACGGCGGCCGAGGAAGTGCCCCAGGCCTGGCTGGCCGCGCTGCCGGGGCAGTGCCTGGGCTGCATCCACATCTGGCTGGTGCAGTCGGCGCAGTGCGGCAGCGGCGGCATGGAACAGGTGGTGGCGCAGCTGCTGAATGCGGACACGCTGGCCGGTTCCCTGGTGCATCGGGGGCAGACGCAGGTGTGTACCGACTTCGCCATTCACGCCGATGGCTGCTCGCGCATGCTGGTGCAGCCGGGGCCGGAGATTTCGGCACCGCGCCTGGGGCGGCTGGTGCAACGCCTGCTGGAGATCGAGACCTACCGCATGATGGCGCTGCTGGGGATGCCTGCCGCTCGGCACGCCGTGGCCGTGCTGGGCCATGCCGAGCAGGAGCTGGCCGAGCTGGCCCAGGCCATCCGCCAGGCCGACCGCCGTTCCGAACCGGCGCTGCTCGACCGCCTGACGCGCCTGGCCGGGCAGGTGGAAAGCGAGTATGCCGCCAGCCATGCCCGCTTTTCGGCCAGCCGGGCGTATTTCGAACTGGTGGAAAAGCGCATCCTGGATTTGCAGGAGGAGCGCCTGTCCGGCTTTCTGAGTTTTCAGGAGTTCATGGCCCGGCGCCTGGCCCCGGCCCGCAGCACCTGCGAATGGGCGGCGCGGCGGCAGAACGCCCTGTCCGAGCGCGTCTCGCGCGTGAGCAACCTGCTGCGCACCCGCGTGGAGATCGAGCAGCAGCAAAGCAGCCAGCAACTGCTGGGCAGCATGAACGAGCGCCAGGCCATGCAGCTCAAACTGCAATCGACGGTGGAGGGGCTGTCGGTGGCGGCGATCACCTACTACATCACCGGCCTCATCAGCTACCTGGCCAAGGGGGCGCACGGCCTGGGCTGGCCGCTGTCGGCGGAGAGCACGGCGGCGCTGGCGATTCCGGTCGTGGCCTTCGGGGTCTGGTGGTCGCTGCGGCGGCTGCACCACAAGCTGTTTGGCGCCAAACATTGATAAAAAGAAGAGCTGCTACCGCCTGACAGCACTTGGTTTGAGGTTTTAAGTTGTCTATAAATGAATCTGTGCCAGCGCAAGCAGCTCAGAAAAAAGTAGCGGTGGGCCTGACCCTGGCTGCCTTGGGCGCGGTGGGGTTCAGCGGCAAGGCCATCATCGTCAAGCTGGCCTACCGTTACGGGGTGGATGCCGTCACCCTGCTGATGTACCGCATGTTGTTTTCCCTGCCGATTTTCCTGCTCATGGACTGGTGGGCCGGGCGGGGACAAAGGCCGCTGACGCGCCAGGACGGGTGGGGCGTTCTGGGCCTGGGGTTCTGCGGCTACTACCTGGCGAGCTTTCTGGACTTTGCCGGGCTGGCGTACATCACCGCTGCGCTGGAGCGGCTGATTCTGTACCTCAACCCCACTTTGGTGGTGCTGCTGGGCTGGGTCTTCTACCGCCGGGGCGTTACGCGCGGGCAGCTGCTGGGCATGGCGCTCAGTTACGGCGGCGTGCTGCTGGTGTTCGGCCACGAGGTCGGCGCCCAGGGCGAACACGCCATCCTGGGGGCGCTGCTGGTGCTGGGCAGCGCCATCAGCTACGCCGTCTACCTGGTCTACAGCCACCAGCTGGTGCAGCGCCTGGGGGCACTGCGGCTGGTCGGGCTGGCCACCAGCGTGGCCTGCGTGCTGTGTCTGGCGCAGTTTGCGCTGATGCGCCCGCTGTCGGCAGCGCTGGTGCCCGCGCCGGTGCTGTGGCTTTCCGTCCTCAACGCCACCTTGTGTACCGCTGCTCCGGTGGTGATGGTGATGCTGGCGGTGGAGCGCATCGGTGCCAGCACGGCTGCGCAGGCGGGCATGATCGGGCCGCTTTCGACCATCGTCCTGGCGCTGTGGCTGCTGGACGAGGACGTCAACGCCTGGATGCTGGGCGGCACCGTGCTGGTGATGGGCGGCATCTACGTCTTTACCCGCATGGCGCGGAGACCGTGAACAGGTTCTTGGCAGAGACAATCCCTCTTTTCGTGAAGGAGAAAAACCATGGATTTAGGCATTGCCGGTAAATGGGCGTTGGTCTGCGCTGCCAGCAGGGGGCTGGGTTTGGGCTGTGCCCAGGCGCTGGTGGCCGAGGGCGTGAACGTGGTCATCAATGCCCGCACCGAAGGCCCTCTGCAGCAAGCAGCGGAAAACTTAAGAGCAACTGCCGCAGACCGGGCCAGGGCCAGCGGGCAGGCAGCGCCGACGGTCATCGCCGTAGCCTGCGACATCACCACTGCGGCAGGCCGTGCGGCGGTACTGAGTGCAGCCGGTGGCCCGGGGGTGGATTTCGATATTCTGGTCAATAACGCTGGCGGCCCGCCGCCCGGCGATTTCCGCGACTGGCAGCGCCAGGAGTGGATCAAGGCGGTGGATGCCAACATGCTCACCCCGATTGAATTGATCCGGGCCGTGGTCGACGGCATGGCGGCCAGGGGCTTTGGCCGCATCGTGAACATCACCTCCAGCGCGGTGAAAGCGCCGATCGACATCCTGGGCCTGTCCAACGGCGCCCGCAGCGGCTTGACCGGGTTCATCGCCGGGCTGGCCCGCTCCGACCTGGCGGCCCGGGGCGTCACCATGAACAACCTGCTGCCGGGCAAGTTCGATACCGACCGCCTGCAGGCCACTTTTGTCAGCACGGCAGCCAGAACCGGGCAGACGCCCGAGCAGGTGCGGGCCAGCCAGCAGGCCCAGGTGCCCGCCGGGCGCTTTGGCACGCCCGCAGAGTTCGGGGCGATCTGTGCTTTTCTGTGCAGTCAGCAGGCCGGGTATGTGAACGGGCAGAACATCCTGCCCGATGGCGGGCTGTACCCCGGCACTTTTTGAGGATTCCGGGGGACAGGCTCACGGGGGCCCAGGGATGCTGGGCGCTCAGGCCGACAGCGACACTGGCTGGGCCACGGTGGCAGCGCTGGCGGCAGGGAGTGCCGTGGCGGGTGCTGCAGGAGCTGCGGCAGGAGCGGGCGCAGCCGTGGGCGTGCCGTCCAGCGCGGTACGCAGGCGGTCCATGTCCACGCCTTTTTCCCAGCGCGAGACGACCACGGTGGCCACGGCGTTGCCGACGAAGTTGGTCAGGGAGCGGCATTCGCTCATGAAACGGTCCACGCCCAGAATCAGCGCCATCCCGGCCACGGGCACTTCAGGCACCACGGCCAGCGTGGCCGCCAGGGTGATGAAGCCTGCGCCCGAGACACCGGCGGCCCCCTTGGACGAGAGCATGGCCACCAGCAGCAGCATGATCTGGTGGCCCAGGGACAGGTCGATGTTCGTCGCCTGGGCGATGAACAGCGCCGCCAGCGTCATGTAGATGTTGGTGCCGTCCAGGTTGAAGGAATAGCCCGTGGGCACGACCAGACCGACGATGGACTTCTTGCAGCCGGCCTTTTCCATCTTTTCCATCAGCGAAGGCAGGGCCGATTCGGACGAGGAGGTGCCCAGCACCAGCAGCAGCTCTTCCTTCAGGTAGCGGATCAGCTTGAACACCGAGAAGCCGCAGGCGCGTGCCACGGTGCCCAGCACCACCACCACGAACAGGAGCGAGGTCAGGTAGAAGGCCAGCACCAGCTCGGCCAGATTCAGCAGCGAACCCAGGCCGAACTTGCCGATGGTGTAGGCCATGGCCCCGAAGGCGCCGATGGGCGCGGCCTTCATGATGATGCTGACCAGCTTGAACACGGGCTTGGTCAGCGCCTCGAAGAAGTGCAGCACCGGCTTGCCCGCTTCGCCCGTCATGGCCAGCGAGATGCCGAACAGCACGGCCACCAGCAGCACCTGCAGGATGTTGTCGCCCACGAAGGGGCTGATCAGCGTCTTGGGGATGACGTCCATCAGGAAGTTGGTCAGCGTCATGTCGTGGGTCTTGGCCACGTAGCCTTTCACGGCGGTCTGGTCGAGGTCGGCGGGGTTGATGTTCATGCCCGCGCCCGGCTGCACCACGTTGGCCACGATCAGGCCCACGACCAGCGCCAGGGTGGAGAAGGTCAGAAAGTAGGCCATGGCCTTGCCGAAAACCCGGCCCACGGCGCTCAACTGCGTCATGCCCGCAATGCCGGTGACGATGGTCAGGAAGATCACCGGCGCGATGATCATCTTGATCAGCTTGATGAAGGCATCGCCAAACGGCTTCATGGCTTCGCCGTAGGCCGGTTCGAAGTAACCCAGCAAGACACCGGCCACGATGGCAAACACCACCTGAAAGTACAGCTGGCGGTAGAACGGGAGTTTGAGCTGGGCAATGGTCTCGGCATGAATCGGGTGCATACGGAATCTTCCACGGGCAACGGTTGGCACCACGCAGGTGCGGATGGCTGGTTTTACCCGTCGCAGGCGCAGATGCCGATAACCCATTGGTATTAGATGGCGCGTCCATGCGACGGCCGGCGCTTGGACGCGCCCTGCGATCGGGGCACACTCGGGGCCATGCCTGCCCGCCTGCATCGCCGTTCACTCTGGATCACCGCCCTGCTTGTCGGCGGCATGTTGTCGAGCATGCTGGCCGTGGGCTGGCTGACGTGGCAGCACGCCCTGCGCAGCGAAAGCACGCTGTTCCAGCGCCAGCTGGCGGCACGCGCCCAGGCGTTGGTGCAGCGCGTGGACCGCTATCGCACCCTGCCCGAAGTGCTTGCGCTGGATATGGAGCTGCGCCAGGCGCTGCAGCGTCCCCTGGGCCCGCAGGAGGTGCAGGCACTCAACCGCAAGCTGGAGCGGGTGAACGGGGCCAGCCAGTCGTCCACCCTGACGCTGATCGACCGGCGGGGCATGGCCATTGCCGCCAGCAACTGGCAGCAGCCGCGCAGCAACGTGGGGCAGGACTATGGCTACCGCCCCTACGTGCAGCAGGCGCTGGCAGCGGGCAGCGGGCGCTTTTACGGCATCGGCACCACGACCGGCCAGCCGGGGTACTTTCTCTCGCAGGCCATTGACGACGATGCCGGGGCGGTCATTGGCCTGATCGCCATCAAGATCGAGCTGCACGCGCTGGAGCATGAATGGCCCGATGCCAGCGCCAGCGACGTGATGGCCGTGTCCGACGGCCTGGGCATCATCTTCCTGTCCAGCCACGCGGCATGGCGCTACCGTTTGCTGCGTCCGCTGACGCCGCAGGCCCAGGCCGAACTGGCCGCCACGCGCCAGTACCAGGGGCAGACCCTGGCACCCCTGGTCTGGCGCGAGCGCCAGCGCCTGGCCGACGGTGGCCGCCTCGTCACCGTGGAAGATGCGCAACTGCCCCGGCAGATGCTGCTGCACAGCATGGCCGTGCCCGGCACCGGCTGGCAGATGCACTTGCTGCACGACACCCGGGCCAGCGCCGCCACCAGCCGCTGGGCCGCCGCAGCGACGGCGGGCCTGTGGCTGGCGGGCATCCTGCTGGTGCTGTTCGCCCGCCAGCGCCAGCGCACCAGCCGCGTGCTGGAAGCGGCCCGCCAGCAGGCCGAGCGGGCCAACCGCTACAAAACCCGCTTTGTGAATGCTGCCGTGCATGACCTGCTGCAACCCTTGAACGCCGCCCGCATGTTCACCAGCCTGCTGCCCAACCATGTGCAGGACGAAGCGGGCCGCCGTGTGGCCGAGAGCATCGAGTCCGCCCTGGCCTCGCAGGACGCCATCCTGGCCAGCCTGCTGGACATTGCACGCATGGAATCGGGCCAGCTGGAAGTGCATGTGCGCGACTTTGCCCTCGATGCCTTGCTGCAGGTGGTGCATAACAACTTCTGTCTGCTGGCCGACAGCGAAGGGCTGCAATTGCGCACCCATGCCTGCGCCCTGGTGGTGCGCAGCGACGAGGCGCTGCTGCGCCGCATCGTGCAGAACTTTGTCTCCAACGCCATCCGCTACACCCGCACCGGCCGCATCGTGGTGGGCTGCCGCCGCGTGGGCCGGCAGGTGCGCATCGAGGTGCATGACCAGGGGCCGGGCATTCCCGCAAGCCTGCAGCGCGAAATCTTCGAGGAATTTCGCCGCCTGGACGAGGGCCATGCCGACGACCGGGGCACCGGCCTGGGGCTGGCGATTGTCGAGCGCCTGGGCAAGCTGCTGGGCCATCCGATCGGCCTGCGCTCCACGCCGGGGCGGGGCAGCGTCTTCTGGGTGCAGGTGCCGCTGGGCGATGCCCGAGCCTTGCCGCCGGCGGCCCCCAGCGGGGTTCCGACGGGCCAGGAGGATGCGCCCCTGCAAGGCCGCGTGGTCTGGTACATCGACGACGACCCCCAAACCTGCGCCGCCACCCGCGCCCTGCTGGAGCGCTGGGGCTGCACCGTGCCGTGCGCCGCTGGCCCGCAGGAGGCGCTGGCCCTGGCGCTGGCCCACCCCCAGGCGGTGCCGCACCTGGTGCTGCTGGACGTGCATCTGGGCGGCGGCCTGTACGGCCCCGACTTCTATGCCCAGCTCGCGGCCCAATGGGGGCAGGCGCCGTCCGTCATCCTGGTCACTGCCGAGCCTGATGCCGCCCTGCGCCGTCAGGCTGCCGAGCGCGGCTGGGGGTTCCTGGCCAAACCCGTGCGCCCGCCGGCCTTGCGTGCCCTGATGAGCCAGACCCTGCTGCGGCTGGGGGAAGGCGATGGGCGCTGATATTCCGCTAGCGTGAGGGACTCAAGCGGCCTGGTCGTTTTCCAGGCTTTTGACCAGCACGGCGGCCTGCGTGCGGGTATAGCAGCCGAGTTTTTTCAGGATGGCCGTCACATGCACCTTGACGGTGTTCTCGGCCAACCCCAGTTCATGGGCGATCTGCTTGTTGAGCAGGCCGTCGGCCAGGCACAGCAGCACGCGAAACTGCTGGGGCGTGAGCTGGGCCAGCCGGGCAGCCAGATCGGCATCGGCCTGCGAGCGCTCGGCGGCCATCGGCGGAAACCAACTGCCGCCGTCCAGCACGGCCGCCACGGCGTCGGCAATGTCCTGCCCGGAGGCGGATTTGGGGATGAAGCCCGCCGCCCCGAACTGCTGGGCGCGGCGGATGACGCGCGGGTGGTCGTTGGAAGAGATGATGGCCACGGGAATATGCGGGTACTCGCCCCGCACATGCAGCAAGGTGGAAAAGCCCCGCACGCCGGGCATGGTCAGGTCCAGCAGCACCAGCTCGACCTGCGGGTGCGCTTGCAGCGTGCTGCTGACGGCGGCGGCGCTGGCGGCTTCCAGCGTGGCGTATTGCGTGAAGCGCTCGCGCAGCACATGCAGCATCGCAGCGCGAAACAGCGGGTGGTCGTCGGCAACGAGCAGGCTGGGTTCGGACATCACGGTGCACTCTGCCATGCCGTTGGCCTCAGCGGCGGGACGCCACCCAGATGCCGCCCACGATCAGCACGAAGGCACCGGCGTGGTACAGCTGGGGCGCCTGTCCCAGCACCAGCACCGACAGAATGGCGGTGAACAGCGGAATCAGGTTGGCAAAAAAGCCCGCCACCGTGGGGTTGGAACGCCGCACCCCGGCGCCCCAGCAGCGGTAGGCCAGGATGGCCGGGCCGATGGCGATGAACAGCAGGGCAGCGGCCAGCGGCCAGCCCGGGGTCAGGTGAAAGCCGCCCAGGCCGATTTCTGCCCCGGTCAACAGTCCCGACCACAGCACGCCGAACACCAGCTGGGCCAGCAGGAAGGCGGCCCAGTCGCTTTTGAATTCCTGCGGGCCGGGCGCTTTGGTGAGCAGCCAGGTGTAGAGCGACCACAGCAGCGTCGCCAGCAGCATGAACAGGTCGCCGGGCACCAGTCGCAGGTGGCGCAGCACGTCGATATCGCCGCGCGTAAGCACCAGCACCACCCCGGCAATCGACAGCAGTGCCCCGACGATCTGGCGGCCACTGATGCTGGTGCCCCAGAACAGGCGCCCCAGGCCCATCATCCAGATCGGCATGCTGGCGCTGACCAGGGTGACGTTGAGCGGACTGGAGGTTTTCAGCGACAGGTACAGCAGGCTATTGTAGCAGGCGATGCCCAGGAAACCCAGCACGGCATAGGCACGCCAGTGCTGCCACAGCGGGCTGCCCTTGGCCAGCACGCGCCAGGCGATGGGCAGCAACAGCAGCACGGCCAGGGTCCAGCGCACGAAGTTCAGCGCGAAGGGTGAAATCAGGTCGTGTACCAGGCGGCCCACGATGGCGTTGCCGGCCCACAGCAGGGGGGCGGCGGTCAGCAGGGCGGCCGTGCCCAGGTTCAAAGGTGCGGTCATCGGGCGATGCTAATGCCTGTGCCGCCAGTGGCGCGGCAGTCGGCGCGGGAAGATGGCAGGGGTATCCAAGAACATCAGTGCAGGTCGCGCAGGCGCGGGGCGATGGCCCCGGCGGCTTCCAGCACCGGGTAGGCCAGGGAGCAGAGCAGGGAGTTGATGCGTTTCAGGTCGCTGATCATGTCGATGTGCAGGGCGCTGGTTTCGATGCTCTTGACCTTGCCGTCGGACAGGCGGTTGAGGTGGCTGGCCGAGTAGGCTAGCTCCAGATCGCGGAAACGTGCCTTTTCTTCCAGCAGGCGCTGCGCGTCGCGCACGTTGCCGCTGAGAAAGACGCTCATCGCCAGCCGCAGGTTGGCCACCAGATGGGCGTGCATGCGGTTGATTTCCTCCAGCCCGGCGCTGGAGAAGTCGCGGCCCTTCTTGATCTTTTTGTCTTCCACTTCCTGCAGGATGCGCTCGACCAGATCGCCCACCTGCTCCATGTTGATGGTGAAGTTGATGACTTCCGTCCAGCGCTGGCCCTCGCGCTCGTCCAGCTCGGCGCGGGAGATTTTGGTCATGTAGTACTTGATGGCCGAATACAGGTCGTCCACCTGATCGTCCAGGGTGCGCAGGTGCCGGGCCAGCTCGGCATCGTTGTCTTCCCAGACTTTTTTCAGGCCGCCGAGCATGGTCTCGACGATGTCGGCCTGGTGCAGCGCCTCGCGGGCGGCGCAGGAAATCGCCAGCGATGGCGTGGCCAGCGCCGAGCCGTCCAGGTGGTGCGGGCGGGTGGACGAGGGCGCAGCCACCTCGGTGGGCAGGATTTTTTCCACCAGCCGGGCAAAGTGCCCGGTGAACTGCACGCACAGCAGGGCCACCACCAGGTTGAACAGCAGGTGGAACAGCACCACCTGTGCGCCGATATTGGGCACCAGGGGGGCGATGTAGGTCAGCCAGGGCTGGATGAGTCCGATCATGGCGGCCACGCCGACCACCTTGAACAGCAGGTTGCCCAGCGGCACCTGGCGCACCTGCACGCTGGATTTGAGCGTGGTCAGCAGCGCCAACATGCCGCTGCCCAGATTGGCGCCCAGCACCAGTCCCAGGGCCACGTCGCCCGGAATGCCGCCGGAGCCGGCCAGGGCCGACACCAGCAGCACGGTGGCCAGGCTGGAATAGGAAATGATGGCCAGCACCGCACCGGTGATGATCTCCAGCGTGATGTCGCTGGTCACGGCCAGCAGCAGGGTGCGCACCGTCTCCGACTGGGTGAGCACCAGCGTGGCCTCGGTAATCAGGCGCAGGGCCAGCAGCATCAGCCCCAGGCCGATCAGCACGCGGCCGAT
>JAHRXD010000029.1 GCA_019104825.1 Comamonas sp. | reverse complement strand
CTTGCCCGCGCAAGAAAGGAGGCAAAGAAGGCGTGCTGCGCAGCTTTGCGCCGTGGAACTCGCTTCGCGCCCTTTGGGCGCTGCGCTCGGGCAGCCACGGCGAGTCAGATGGGATGCGGCTTGCTTGTTATTGCGGCTGCGCTCTGATGGAGGCGCTGTGGGGATGGGGCTTCTTCGCTTGCTTCGCAGCTTCAGGCGCGTTTTAGTTTCAGCCAGCGGCGGGCCAGGGTGTCCCAGAATTTTGCGCCCAGGGCGATGTTGTCGTCGTTGAAGTCGTAGCCGGGGTGGTGCAGGCTGGTGCCGCTCTGGCCGTTCTTGCCGTTGCCGATCCAGCCGTAGGCGCCCGGCACTTGTTGCAGCATGAAGCCGAAGTCTTCGCTGGTCATGGCCGGGTCGATGTTGGGGTGGGTGTTGTCCGGGCCGACCACTTCGGCCATGACCTGGGCCATCAAGGCGGCCTCGTCCGGGGTGTTGGTGGTATTGGGGTAGCCGGGTTTGTGGATGTAGAGCGCCTGGCATTCGTGCGCGGCGGCGATGTGCTGGGCGATGCGTTCGATGCCCGCCACCAGCGTGGCCTGGGTGTCGTCGCGCAGGGTGCGCAGGGTGCCGTAGATCACCGCCTCGTTGGGGATGATGTTCTCCACCGTGCCCGCCTCGATCTTGCCGATGGTCAGCACGGCGCTGTCCACCGGGTCGAGCGTGCGCGACACCAGGGTCTGCAACTGCGTGACGATGGCGCAGGCCACGGGAATCGGATCGCGCGTGGTGTGCGGCAGCGCGGCGTGCCCGCCCTTGCCGCGCACGCGGATTTCGAAGCGGATGTTGGCGGCCATGATCGGCCCGACGCGCACCGCCATTTGCCCCTGGGGCAGATCGGGCCAGTTGTGCAGGGCGAAGACCGCCTGGCAGGGAAAGCGCTGGAACAGGCCATCTTCCATCATCGTCTTGGCGCCTGCGCCGCCTTCCTCGGCGGGCTGGAAGATCAGATGCACGGTGCCGGCAAAGTCGCGCTGCTGGCTCAATAAATGCGCCGCGCCCAGCAGCATGGCCGTGTGGCCGTCGTGCCCGCAGGCGTGCATCTTGCCGGTGTGGCGGCTGGCGTAGGGCAGGCCGGTGGTTTCGGTCAGGGGCAGGGCGTCCATGTCGGAGCGCAGACCCACGCCGGGGCCGGGATGGTCGGCACTGAAGCCGGTGCCGTAAATGCTGGCCACGACCCCGGTCTTGCCGATCCCCTGGCGCACCGGCAGCCCCAGCGCTTGCAGGTAGGCGGCGACCTGGCCTGCGGTGCGGTGTTCCTGGTAGCTCAGCTCCGGGTGGCTGTGCAGATCGTGGCGCAGGCGCACCAGGGCGGGCAGGTGGGGGGTGAGGGCGGCAGGCATCGCAAAAATCCGGGCAGTCAGCAAAAGAGAACCATTATGGCGGCGATGGCGGCCCGCGCCGCTGCGGTGGCAAAAGGGGCGAAAATCCGCGCCTATGAAATCGACCACATCCCGCCCCTCCAGCATCCTGCCCCCGTCCCTGCTTGTGCGCCCGTCGTTGGACGATGCACGCCCCCTCATCCTTTACCACGGGCGCAATTGCCCCGACGGCTTTGGCGCGGCCCTGGCCGCCTGGCTGTTCTACGGCCCCGGCGTGGAGATGCGCGGCCTGGATCACGGTGAAATCCAGACCATCGACGACCTGGGCGACGTGCAGGGCCGCGTCGTCTACATGCTGGACTTTGCCATCGGCCCTGAACTGACTGCCGCCCTGGACGAACGTGCCGCCAAACTGGTGGTGCTGGACCACCACAAAAGCGCGGCAGAAAAGCTCACCGGCTTCCAGTGCCGCTGCGGCGCGGTGCATTTCGACATGCAGCACTCCGGCGCCCGGCTGGCCTGGGAGTTTTTCCACCCGGACAAGCCGGTGCCCGGCCTGATCCGCTACATCGAAGACCGCGACATCTGGAAATGGGAATTTCCCGAAAGCGCATCCTTCCTCGCCGCACTGGACATGGAGCCGCGCGACTTGCTGCGTTGGGCCGAGATTGCCGCCTTCACGCCCGAGGAAGAAGCCGCCTTCATGGCCCGGGGCGGCGCGATGGACGAGAAATTCCAGAAGCTGTGCGCCGATATTGCCCAGGGCGCCCACGCCATCGTGTTCAACGGCGTGCAGGGGCTGATGGTGAACTGCCCGGGCATCTTCCACAGCCAGGTGGGCGACATCCTGGCGCGAGAATCGGGCACCTTCGCCCTGATGTGGAACGCCAACGAGCAGGGCGTGAAACTGGGCCTGCGCTCGCGCACCGGCTTTGACTGTATCCCCCTGGCCGAAAGCCTGGGCGGCGGCGGCCATGCCCAGGCCTGCGGCTGCAAGCTGGGGCACGAGCGCCTGGCCGAGCTGCTCGGTGGCGACTTCCGCGCCGACCCGCAGGCGCAGTACGCCGAGGTGCTGTCCCCCGCGCTGGAGCGCGATGCCACCGGCCAATGGGTGCGGGCAGCGCACAAGAAGTAAAGAGAATTATTAAAGGTAGGAGCTTCTACCGCTAGAAAACAAACGATTTCAGAATATTTTGTATATAAAATCGTTTGTTTACCAGCGGTAATAGCTCCTTTTTTATTTCATGCCGCAACTTGGCGGCAAATTCTCCAGGCCATTCCACCCCGGCAGCCGCAGCATCTGCTGCCATTGCTGTACCTCCGGCACATGTGCAAGCTGCCGCCAGTCGGCGCACAGGGCCAGCGGCTCGCCGGTGCGCGGGTGGGCCAGTTCCAGCGCGTGGGCGTGCAGCCACAGGCGCTGGCCGCCCAGGCGCTCGGCCCACCAGCGGTTCAGCGGGCCTTTGCCGTGGGTGGCATCGCCCAGGATGGGGTGGGCCACGTGCTTCAGGTGGCGGCGGATCTGGTGGCGCCTGCCGGTGTGCGGCCGGGCCAGCACCAGACTGGCGCGGGTGCTGGGGTGGCGCGGGTCGTAGCTTTCGGGCCAGTCCAGCGTGGCCAGGCCGTGCAGGGTGGTCTGGGCGTCCTGCGGCGGGGCGTCGGGGGCGCAGTCTTCGGGGCGCAGCGGGTAATCGACGTGCGTTGTGTCCAGCAGCCAGCCCCGGGCCAGGGCCAGATAGGTTTTCTGCACCTGCTGCGTGGCAAACGCCTGCGCCAGTTGCTGGCAGCTTTCCTTGTGCAGGGCAAACACCAGCAGACCGCAGGTGCCCTGGTCCAGGCGATGCACGGGCCAGACGTGCTGGCCGATCTGGTCGCGCAGGCGTTGGAGCACGAAGCGTTTTTCGTGGCGGGCGATGGCACTGCGGTGAACCAGCCAGCCCGCCGGTTTGTAGACCGCGACCAAGTCCGCATCGCGGTACAGCACGGTCAGGGGGGCGGTGAAATCCGATGCGGGGGCGATTTCCATGGCAATGGGCTAGGTCAATGGGCCGGGTAACAGGCAGGGCAAAGGCGGGCAGTGTAGTCAGGTAGAAAAAATCCAGCACAATTGCCGGTTGCCCCCTGTACCGCAGGGGCGTTTTTGGGTAAGGGAGTGGTGGCGTGATGGTGCGCGGCGTTCTGGCTTCGGTAGTGGCATCCTTTTTGTTCGGGGGGATGTACTACTTCTCGCCTTTCTTCGCCCCGCTGACCGGGGAACAGCTCTTTGGCTGGCGGATGCTGGCCACCTTGCCGCTGACCACCCTGTTGCTGCTGTATACCGGCCAGGGCGCCCAGGTGCAGGCCATCGTGCGCCGGGTGCAGCGCTACTGGCGCCTGGGCGCCCTGCTGCTGCTCAGTGCCGCGCTGTTCGGCGTGCAACTGTGGCTGTTCCTGTGGGCGCCCCTGCACGGGCTGGCCCTGCCCACGTCTCTTGGTTACTTTCTGCTGCCTCTGGCAATGGTGCTGGCCGGGCGCGTGGTGTTCAAGGAACGCCTGACCCGGATGCAGCAACTGGCCGTGACCCTGGCCGCCGCCGGCATGGCCTGGGAGCTGCTGCGCGGCGCAGGCCTGGCCTGGCCGACCTGGGTGGTGGTGATCGGCTACAGCGCCTACTTCGTGCTGCGCCGCCTGATGCGCACCGATTCCCTGGCCGGGCATTGGCTGGACGTGCTGATCCTGCTGCCCGCGTGCCTGTGGTTC
>JAHRXD010000008.1 GCA_019104825.1 Comamonas sp. | reverse complement strand
AACGCATCCCCCTGCCCCAGGGCGACACCCTGCTGCTGCACCCGGACAACTGGCAGGCCCTGCAAACCCAACTGCTCGATGCCCTGGCGCAATTTCACCTGCAGCAGCCCGACGAACCCGGGGCGCACAACGCCCGCCTGCAGCGCATGGTCTGGCCCGGCGCGGCCCACACCGGCAGCCAGCACCAGGCACTGTGGCAAGCCCTGGTGGCCCAGCTCAGCGCCACCGATCAATTGCAGGCCGAAGGTGCCTGGCTGCGCCTGCCCAGCCACCGCGTGCAGCTCACCGAGCAGGAAACCGCCCTGGCCGAACAACTGCTGCCGCGCATCGCCGCAGGCCAGTTCGACCCGCCCTGGGTGCGTGATCTGGCCCAGGACACCGGACAAAAAGAAGAACTGGTGCGCCAGTTGCTGCGCAAGCTGGCCCGCCAGGGGCTGGTGTTCCAGGTCGTCAAAGACCTGTTCTACGCCCGGCAGCACATGGACGCCCTGGCCGCCCTGATCGCCGAACTGGCCGCGCAGCATGCCCAGGGCCAGGTCGTCGCCCGGCAGTTTCGCGACGCCACCGGCCTGGGCCGCAAACGCGCCATCCAGATCATGGAATGCTTCAACCGCTTGGGCCTGACCCGCCGCATCGGCGACGCCCACGTCCTGCGCCCCGGCGCCCAATGGCATGGGCAGGATGCCGGGCGCTAGCCACTACAATCGCCGCTGCCGTCACACACAGGAAGGCAACCACGCCCGGTGGCGTGGCCGGGCTTCAAACCCGGTAGGGGGTGTCAGCCACTCCCAGGTAGGTTCGACTCCTGCTGCCTTCCGCCACTTCAAGAATTTTCAAGCCTCCCCACGCGCCAGGGAGGCCCTGCACAAATCCCGCTGCAAGCTTGCGCTGTGGGTCAGACAAGCGGCGCCATGATTCGTGCCAAACCTCCCTAGGGAATACCTGAGTGGCTCTGCGCAGACGGGTCACTATGCTGGCTTGCACGCAAGCGCCAACAGGAGGGGGCCATGAAACCGCTAGTCATCATTCACGGCTGGAGTGACGAGTCGAAATCCTTTGCACGTCTGGGCCAACGAATCGCAACCGACCTGGGCGTGACGCCGACGGAAATCCGGCTCGGGGACTGGATATCCATGAACGACGAGGTCACGTTGCCGGATGTGGCTGCCGCGCTCGGCATGACCTGGAGCCACCACGGCCTGCCCACTGCGCCTCGCAGTGTCGATCTGGTCGTGCACAGCACCGGTGCGCTCGTGGTGCGCGAATGGATGACCCGCTACCACACGCCCCAGTCCGTCCCGATTCATCGGTTGCTGATGCTGGCGCCCGCAAATTTCGGCTCTCCCCTCGCGCACAAGGGGCGCAGCTTCATCGGCCGGGCCATCAAGGGCTGGGGCGAGCCCAGGTTCCAAACCGGCAAAAAAATCCTCAAGGCGCTGGAGCTGGGGTCGCCCTACACCTACGAACTGGCGCACCGCGACCTCTTCGGCATCAAAAAACCCTGGTATGGCGCGGGCCGCATCCTATGCACCGTACTGGTGGGCGACGCCGGCTACAAAGGCATCGCCTCCATCGCCAACGAGGACGGCTCGGACGGCACCGTGCGCATCAGCACGGCCAACCTAAATGGAGCCAAGATCACACTGCAACTGGACGAGAAAAACGAGGCCGTGCACTTCGACCTCCAGGCCCCCCCTGGGAGAAATCGCCTTCGGCATCGTGGCCGGAGAGAACCACAGCGCGATTGCGCTCAAGGACAAAGGGCCGATCAATCCTCTATCACCCGAACTCATCATGCGTGCGCTGACGGTGGAGGATGAAGGCTGGAGCGAGTGGATTGCCTCTCTCGCCCAGCAAACCCGGGGCGGCGGGGAAGACACCCGCTTTCAGAACACCGTCATTCGCCTGCATGACCAACTGGGGCACAAGGTTCCCGACTACTTCGTCGAACTCTATCGAACCGAAAAATCCGACGACAGATTCGAACAACGGCTGTACCAGAAATTCATCGACTCCGTGCATCCCTACGAAGACGATCAAAGCTACCGGGCGCTGTACCTGGATATCGGCATCCTGGACAAACTACGGCCAGAAATCGAGGAAAAGGGCTTGCTGTACTTCAGCTTTCTGGCCTCGCCGGTCTACGCTTCAGGCAGTCGCAATGGCAAAAAATCCGGCCTGCCCCCCGTAGGCTACCTCCCCGTGCCCGAACACAGGACTGGCGGCGTGAAGGTTCAACTGTCGCAGTTGGACGAGGTTTTCGCAGCGCACCGCACCGTACTCATTGATGCGCAAATCCATCGGTTTGTCGACCCATCGGTGTTCCAGATGCGCCCCCTGAAGCCTGCCACCCCGTAACTCCCGATCGACCTTGTAGGGTCAATGCGCCGCCGCATCGGCAGGCATGTTGCCCACGGGCACGGGGCGGCGGGTCAGCCAGATGAAGCCGATCAGCACGATGAACAGCAGCGACGAGGCCCAGAAAATATCGTCCACCGCCCGGGTATAGGCCTGCTGGTCGATCAGCCGGTTGATTTGCGCCCAGGCCTGCTCCTGGGTCAATCCGGCTTTTTGCAGTTGCGCCAGGGTCTGGGCAAAAACGCCCTGGCCTTCGACCAGGGATTCGGTCAGGTGGGCATGGTGCATGGCTGCGCGGTTTTCCCACAGCGTGGTGGTTATCGACACGCCCATGGCCCCGGCGGTGATGCGCACGAAATTGCTCAGGCCCGCCGCTGCCGGAATGCGCATCGGCGGCAGGCCGCTCAAGGTGATGCTGGTCAGCGGGATGAAGAAAAACGCCATCGCCACGCCCTGCACCAGGGTGGGCACCATGATGTGGGCAAAGTCGGTATCGGTGGAAAACTGCGCCCGCATCCCCATTACCAGGGCAAAGACGATGAATGCCAGGGTGGCCATCTTGCGCGGGTCCCATTGGGCCACCTTCTTGCCGACCAGGGGCGTCAGGAGGATGGCGAACAGGCCCACCGGGGCCAGCGCCATCCCCGCAGCGGTGGAGGTATAGCCCAGCCACTGCTGCAACCACAGCGGCAGCAGCACCACATTGCCGAAAAAGACGCCGTAGGCCACCGACAGCGCCACCACCCCGGCGGCAAAGTTGCGCTGGCAAAACAGGCTCAGGTCCACCACCGGGTGGGCATCGGTCAGCTCCCACAGCACGAACACCGCAAAGCTGACCACCGCCACCACGGCCAGGGCGACGACGAAGCCGGAGGCAAACCAGTCGTGTTCCTTGCCCGTATCCAGCATCAGTTGCAGCGCCCCCACCCACAGCACCAGCAGGGCCAGGCCGATGGTGTCGATCGGCAGCTTGCGCGTGGGCGTCTCCCGCGTGCGGTAGATGCTCCAGGTCATCAGGGCCGCCGCCAGGCCGACGGGCACGTTGATGTAGAAAATCCACGGCCAGGAGACGTTGTCGGTAATCCAGCCCCCCAGCAGCGGCCCGACGACCGGGGCCACCAGCGTCGTCATGCCCCACAGGGCCAGGGCCGTGCCGGCGCGGGACGCGGGGTAGCTGGCCAGCAGCAGGGTTTGCGACAGGGGAATCATCGGCCCGGCCACCGCCCCCTGCAGCACGCGGAACAGCACCAGCGTCTCCAGCGACCCGGCAAAGCCGCACAGCCAGGAAGTGAGTACGAACAACAGCACGCTGGCCGTGAACAGCCGCACCGCACCGAAGCGCTGGGTCAGCCAGCCGGTGAGCGGCACGGAAATGGCATTGGCCACGCCAAAGCTGGTAATCACCCAGGTGCCCTGGCCGGGGCTGACGCCCACATCGCCGGAGATGGCCGGCAGGGCCACGTTGGCGATGGTCGAATCCAGCACGTTCATGAAGGTGGCCAGGGACAGGGCCAGCGTGCCCAGGGCCAGTTGAACGCCCTTCAGGGGCGGCGGCGGGGTGGCGTCGTGCATGGGCAGCCTGTCACGCCCCGGGCCAGGCGGTCAGGGCTGCGACATTCTCGCCAGCGATGATGCGGACGATGCGCTGCTCGGCCTGCGGCAGGGATAAATCATAATTTGTAGCTTTTTCCGCTGATATTTCAATGATTTCAGCATTGTTCAGCCTTGAATTTGTTTTTTCATCAGCGGAAAAAGCATCTTTATTGATAGCACCATTCCCAGTAGCGCCCGCATCGCGGATGTCCACCCGCACCAGCATGGACAGGCCGACGCGCAGCGGGTGCGCCGCCAGCTCCCGCGCATCCAGGCCGATGCGCACCGGCACCCGCTGCACCACCTTGATCCAGTTGCCGGTGGCGTTTTGCGCCGGCAGCAAGGCAAACGCCGCCCCCGTGCCCGCGCCCAGCCCCTGCACCGCGCCGTGGTAGCGCACCTGCTTGCCGTACACATCGGCCACCAGCTCTACCGGCTGGCCGACGCGCAGCGCCGCCAACTGGCTTTCCTTGAAGTTGGCGTCCACCCACAACTGCTGCAAATCCACCACAGTGAGCAAGGGCGCCCCGGCGGCCACCCGCTGCCCCAGTTGCACGCCCCGCTTGGCCACCTGCCCGCTGACAGGCGCCAGCAGGCGCGTGCGCTGCAGCGCCAGATACGCCTCGCGCACCCGCGCCGCTGCGGCCAGCACGCTGGGATGCTCACTGGCGGCGCTGCCCCGGGTCTGCGCCTGCGCAGCGGTCAGTTGCGCCTGGGCGGCCTTGACGGCAGCCTGGGCCGCCGCCACGGCCTTGTCCGCCGTGCGGGCCTGCGCCCGGGCGTGGTCGAATTCCTCCTGGCCCACGGCCCCCGCCTGGGCCAGAGCACGGCGGCGCTGCACGTCCTCCTGGGCGCGGGCCGCATCGGTCTGCTGGCGCAGCAGCTCTGCCTGGCGCTGGACGACCTGGGCCTCCAGAGGCGCATTGCCGGCATACAGGCTGCGCACCTGACGGGCCGTCTGGGCCAGATCGGCTTCGGCCTTGGCCAGATCGACCAGCGCATCGGCAGGGTCGAGCTGCACCAGCCACTGGCCCGCCTGCACCGGGTCGGTATCGTCGGCACCAATGGCCACCACCGTGCCGCCCACCTGGGGCGTGACCTGCACGACGTGGCCGGCAACGTAGGCGTTGTCGGTGGTTTCGTAATTGCGGTTGACCAGCCATTCCCAGCCGCCCCAGGCCAGGGCGCCGAGTGCCACCACGCTGGCGATGACGACCAGCCCCTTGCGGCGAACCGCTGGCCTGGCCACTGCCGTGCCCCCCTGGGCGGGGGATTTTTTCTCAGAAGAATCGGTCATGCTTGTTCCAGTCAGGGGCGTAATGTAGCGGCGTAAAAACACCCCCGATGTCACGTTTGCGGCCAGGAAAAGGCGCAAACATTACGGGTTTTTCCCAGTGATTGAGGCGGTCGGGCACAATCCGTCGTTATGAATGCGTGCCCCACTTCTTCTGTCGTGCTGCCCTCTGCCGCGTTGCTGGACACGCGCGGGCGGGCCTTGCGGGATTTGCGCATCAGCGTTACCGACCGCTGCAATTTTCGTTGCAGCTACTGCATGCCCAAGGAAGTGTTCGGCAAGGACTACGCCTACCTGCCGCGCAGCGCCCTGCTGCACTTCGAGGAAATCACCCGGCTGGCCCGGCTGTTCGCTACCCACGGGGTCGGCAAGATCCGCCTTACCGGCGGCGAGCCTTTGCTGCGCACGGGCCTGGAGCAGCTCATTGCCCAACTGGCCGCGCTGCGCACCCCCGCCGGCGCTGCGCTGGAAGTGACCCTGACGACCAACGGCTCCCTGCTGCAGCGCAAGGCCGCCATGCTCAAGGAAGCGGGCCTGAGCCGCCTGACCGTCAGCCTGGACAGCCTGGACGACGCCACCTTCCGCCGCATGAACGACGTGGACTTTCCCGTGGCCCAGGTGCTTGACGGCATTGCCGCCGCCCGCAGCGCCGGGTTCGAGCGCATCAAGGTGAACATGGTGGTCAAGCGCAGCACCAACCTGGACGACGTTCTGCCCATGGCCGAACACTTTCGCGGCACGGGGGTGACGCTGCGCTTCATCGAATACATGGACGTGGGCGCCACCAACGGCTGGTGCATGGACGAGGTCGTCCCCTCCGCCGAGGTCATTGCCCGGCTGCAACAGCGTTTTGCCCTGACCCCCCTGGAGCCGACGGCCCCGGGCGAAACGGCGCAGCGCTGGGGCTACGCCAATGCGCACGGCGCACACGACCCGGCGCTGGGGGAGGTGGGCGTCATCAGCAGCGTGACCCGCGCTTTCTGCGGCAGTTGCAACCGCGCCCGGCTCTCGACCGAAGGGCAGCTCTATCTGTGCCTGTTCGCCCACCAGGGCTGGGATTTGCGCCGCCTGCTGCGCGACGGCAGCAGCGATGCCGAAATCAGCGCCGCCATCGCCCGCGTCTGGGGGCAGCGCCAGGATCGTTATTCCGAACTGCGCTCCCAAGGTCTGGGGGACGCAGCCGCCACGCCGACAACGACCAGCGTGCAGCGGCGGCGCATCGAAATGAGCTACATCGGCGGCTGATGGCCCACCGTACCGCCCCATCGCGCCGCAATACCACGGGCCTGGTGCTGGCCGGGGGCCAGGGCACGCGCATGGGTGGGGTGGACAAGGGCTTGCAGCCCTTGGCCGGCCAGCCCCTGGCCTGGCACGCGCTGGAACGCCTGCGGCCCCAGGTGAGTACCTGCCTCATCAGCGCCAACCGCCATCTCGACCAATATGCCGCCTGGGGCGTGCCGGTGCTGGCCGACACCCTGCCCCACTACCCCGGCCCGTTGGCCGGTTTCCTGGCCGGACTGGCCGCCTGCCCGACCGAATGGCTGCTGACCGTGCCCTGCGACAGCCCGTTCTTCCCGGCCGATCTGGCCCAGCGGCTGGCCGCCTGCGCCCAGGAACACCAGGCCCCCCTGGTACTGGCCGCCGCCCCCGATGCCCAGGACGTACTGCGCCCGCAGCCGACCTTTGCCCTCATCCACCACGATCTGACCCCCAGCCTGGCCGGCTTCCTGGCCCAGGGCGAACACAAAATCGGCCTGTGGGCGGCCCGGCAAGGCCGGGTGCTGTGCCCCTTCGACCGCAGCGGCGACGCCCCCTTGCGCAGCTTTGCCAATATCAATACCTTGGCCCAATTACAGGCACAGGGGCAGGCTCTGCCTGCCGCTTAGAACGTGTTTGCGTTCTCAGGAATCCGTCATGCACCAAGACCTCTCCGTTCCCCAAGCCCAGGCGCTGCTGGCCGACATGGTCACGCCGCTGGCCGCCAGCGAAACCCTGCCCCTGCCGCAAGCCCAGGGGCGCATCCTGGCCCGGGACATCGTCAGCCCCATCGACGTGCCCGCACACAACAACAGCGCCATGGACGGCTACGCCTTCGCCGGCGCCGCCCTGCCATCCGGCGCAGCGCCCACCACCTCCGTCACGCTGACCATCGTCGGCACCGCCCTGGCCGGCCAGCCCTGGGACGGCACCCTGCAATCCGGTCAAGCGCTGCGCATCATGACGGGGGCCGTCATCCCGGCGGGGGCCGATACCATCGTGCCGCAAGAGCTGGTGACCGTGCAGGGCAGCACCGTCACCCTGCCTGCCGGTGGCATCCCTCCCGGGGCCAACGTCCGCCTGTGCGGTGAAGACCTGGCCCAGGGCCAGATTGCCCTGCAAAAAGGCCAGACCCTGAATGCCGCCGCCTGGGGCCTGGCCGCCAGCCTGGGACTGGCCACCCTCCCCGTGGCACGGCGCCTGCGCGTAGCCTACTTTTCCACCGGCGACGAAATCCTCAGCCTGGGTGAACCGCCCCGCCCCGGTGCGGTGTACGACAGCAACCGCTACACCATCGTCCGCATGCTGCACCGCCTGGGCGTGGAAGTGCTGGACCTGGGCGCCATCCCGGACGAGCCGCAGCGCCTGCGCCAGGCCTTTACCCAGGCCGCCGCAACCGCCGATGCCATCGTCACCAGCGGCGGTGTCAGCGGTGGTGATGCCGACCACACCCAGGCGTTGATGCAGGAACTGGGCGAGGTCGCCTTCTGGCGGCTGGCACTGCGCCCCGGACGGCCTTTGGCGGTTGGAAAAATAACGAAAAAAAGCGCCTCCAGCCCAATGCTGGAAAGCGCTGACAGCTCTCAGAATAATCAACCAACCTGGCTCTTTGGCCTGCCCGGCAATCCGGTGGCGGCGATGGTCAGCTTTCTGGCCCTGGTGCGCCCGGCATTGCAACGGCTGATGGGGGCCACGGTAAGCGCCCCGCTCTACATCCCCACCCGCTGCAGCCACGCCATCCGCAAAAAACCCGGACGCACCGAGTACCTGCGGGCCATCGTGGCCCCCGCCGCCGACGGCAGTTTGCAAGTGCGCACTACCGGTGCCCAGGGCTCGGGCCTGCTGCATTCCATGGTGCAGGCCAACAGCCTGATCGTGCTGGCACACGACCAGGGCGATGTCGCTGCCGGGGACGCCGTGCCGGTGTGGCTGCTGGACGGGATGGTCTAAAAGATCGTGAACAGGTTCTTAACGGGGGCGGCGCTTTGGAATGCCCCCGGTGTTTGAACGTGTCTCCAGATGGCGGAATGTCACGCGCCCCTTGTTCAAATCGTAGGGCGACATCTCGACCGTAACCTTGTCTCCAGCCAGAACACGAATGCGGTGCTTGCGCATCTTGCCGCCCGAATAAGCGATGAGCTGATGCCCATTCTCAAGAACGACGCGGAAGCGGGTATCCGGCAGAATTTCTTCGACACGGCCTTGCATTTCAATGAGTTCTTCTTTTGACATGGTTCTCCTGGAAAAGTGGGGTTCAAACGAATGCTGAGTGCATGCACTCAATGGGCGAGCGCATAGCTGCATGGAAATAGGGACGAATCAGACCTGCCGCCAAGCACTGTCGTCAAAGTAGAAAAAAGGAAATTCCCGAGAGGGAAAGAACGGTGCAGGCATGAAAACATGCAGCCTGCAAGAATTTGCCAATGGTGTGCGACCGTCTGCGCTTCAAATGAAGGAAACTGCCCGAAGCCAGGGGGCCATAACGGGGGTCAAACATGCACTAGAGTGGGCAAACAACAAAACCAGTGCAGCCGGGCAGTATATATGCGAAAGCCGAATTAGGCACTTGCCCAACTGAATGCCCGTACAGTCTTTGCATTTAAGCCAGCACCTGCTCCACCCCCAGGTTGGCCAGGGCATCGGCCCGCTCGTTGCCTTCATCGCCGGCGTGGCCCTTGACCCAATGCCAGGTAATGCGGTGGCCGGCGTTCTGCACCAGGGCATCCAGGGCACGCCATAGATCGGCGTTTTTCACAGGCTGTTTGGAGGCGGTGACCCAGCCCTTGGCCTTCCAGCCGTGAATCCATTCGGTAATGCCTTGGCGCACGTACTGACTGTCCAGATACAGTTGCACGTCGCACGGGCGCTTGAGGGCCTGTAGCGCCTCGATCACGGCGGTCAATTCCATGCGGTTGTTGGTGGTGTGGCGCTCACCGCCATACAGCTCCTTGCGGTGCGTTCCCGATTGCAGCAGCACGCCCCAACCGCCCGGGCCGGGGTTGCCTTTGCAGGCCCCGTCCGTGTAAATCACTACGTGGTTCACGTTTCTTTCCTATGTTTTGTTTTTATGTGCCGAGGCCGCTACCGCAGCCGCCGGCACGGCCTGGCGCCGCCAGGTGGAACCCAGCAGATGCACGCCCTGGACCTTTTTCACGGCCAGCACGCAGTATGCCCCGCCCAATACCGGCCAGACCCGTTGGCCCACGCTGTCCAGCCAGCCCCAGCGCCGCTGCCACAAGGCAGTGTCCAAGGCCGGGGCGTGGCAGCCGAAATCGACCGCCACCACCTCCAGCGCCAGCAGTTGCAGCCAGTCGCGCAGCCGCCAATAGCTCAGGGCACGGGCGGCATTGAGCTGGGCCGGGCGCTCCAGCCCATGCTGGGCGCCCCACAGGCTCCAGCGGTTCAGGCCGAAAATCAGCACCCGCCCCTCGGGCACCAGCACCCGGGCCACTTCGCGCAAGGCGGCGTGGGGCGACTGGCAGCGCTCCAGCGTGTGCGGCAGCACCAGCAGATCGAGGCTGGCCTCGGCAAACGGCAGGGCTTCCGGGTGGCAGACGAGCCGGGCCTGCGGCGGGACTTGGCAAGACGGGCTTTCGCAGGTCAAATCAGCCTCTTGCGCCGCCAGCCAGCGCCGGGGCATACGGTTGCAGCGCAGCCCCTGCAAGGCCGGCCAGCCCAACTGCAAGGCGTAGTAGCCAAAGATGTCGGCCACGGCCTCGTCGCAGCGCTGCTGCTGCCAGTCCAGCAAATACTGTTGCCAGGCCCTGGCCTGCGCTGGCTGCGGTTGATCGTGCAATCCCAACTCCTTACCCAACACCCTGATTCTGCTTATGTTCGTTGTGCCTTTGCCTGCGTTTTCCGACAACTACATCTGGCTCGTCCACAACGGCCAGGATGCCCTGGTGGTCGACCCCGGCGATGCCGCCCCGGTGCTGACCGCTTTGCAGGCGCAGCAACTGACGCTGCAGGCCATTGTATTGACGCACCACCATGGCGACCATACGGGCGGGGTGGCGCAGCTGCGCCAGGCCACCGGCTGCCGCGTCCTCGGCCCCGCCCGCGAGCCGCTGCCCGAACCGGTCGAGCGCGTCCATGCCGGGCCGCCGCTGACCTTGCTGGGCCTGCCCTGGCAGGTGCTGGAAGTGCCCGGCCATACGGCAGGCCACATCGCCTGGTACTGCCCCGACCTGGGCAGCGACGGGGCGGTATTTTGCGGCGACACCCTGTTCTCCGGCGGCTGCGGGCGCCTGTTTGAAGGCACGGCGACGCAGATGCACGCCTCGCTACAGCAATTGGCAGCGCTGCCGGCCAAAACCGCTGTTTTCTGTGCGCACGAGTACACCTTGAGCAATTTGCGCTTCGCCCTGGCTGTTGAGCCTGATACTGCTGCGCTGCAACAGTACCGGCACTGGTGCCAGCAGCAGCGCGATCAGGGGCGGCCCACCCTGCCCTCGACCATCGGGCAGGAGTTGGCCATCAACCCCTTCCTGCGCTGCACGCAGCCCGCGGTACAACGCTCTGCCCACGCTTTCGACCCCGCCACCGCTCCTACGGCTGCCGCAGTTTTCGCCACGCTGCGGGCCTGGAAAAACGTTTTTGCATGACCGGCATGACTGCTTTGCGCCTTTTTTTCCTTCTTGTTTCGCTCTGGCTGGCCGGTTGCGCCACCGTCACCGTGGACGATGGCCCGCAAGCCAGCGGCCCGCTCAAGCCCCTGCCCCAGTCCAGCCCCACCTCGGGCAAGGTCGCCCGGCTGGAGCCGCCCCAGGATTTGTGGGAGCGCATCCGCAGCGGCTTTGCCATGCCCGACCTGGAGGGCGATCAGGTCGCCGACCGCGAGCAGTGGTACAGCAGCCGCCCGGACTACATCCTGCGCATGACCGAGCGCTCGAAAAAATACCTGTTCCACATCGTCGAGGAACTGGAAAAGCGCAACATGCCGATGGAGCTGGCGCTGCTGCCCTACATCGAAAGCGCGTTCAACCCGCAGGCTGTCTCCAGCGCCAAGGCGGCGGGCATGTGGCAATTCATGCCGGCCACGGGCACGTATTTCGACCTCAAGCAGAACATGCTGCGCGACGACCGGCGCGACGTGCTGGCCTCCACCCGCGCCGCGCTGGACTACCTGCAAAAGCTGCACGACATGTTCGGCGACTGGCACCTGGCCCTGGCCGCGTACAACTGGGGCGAAGGCAGCGTCAGCCGCGCCATCAAGCGCAATGAAAAAGCCGGTCTGGGCACCGCCTACACCGACCTGACCATGCCGGCGGAAACCCAGCAATACGTGCCCAAGCTGCAGGCGGTGAAGAACATCATCGCCAACCCCGAAGCCTTCCAGACCGAGCTGCCGGTGATCGAAAACCACCCCTTCTTCCAGGTCGTGGAAATCCAACAGGACATGGACGCCAAGGTGGCAGCCGAGCTAGCCGACGTATCGATGGACGACTTCAAGGCCCTCAACCCCTCGCTAAAAAAGCCCGTGATCTTCGCCGCCGCCACGCCCAAAATCCTGCTGCCCTGGGACAACGCCAAGGTGTTCGAGCAGAACCTGCGCGAACTCAAGTCCGGCAACGCCACCCGGCTGGCCAGCTGGACCGTCTGGACGGCCCCCAAGACCATGCGTCTGGCCGACGTAGCGGAAAAAACCGGCGCCACCGAAGCGCAGTTGCGCGAGGTCAACGACATCCCGCCGCGCATGATGATCAAGGCCGGCTCGGCCCTGATGGTGCCGCGCTCCGAGGCTTTCGACCGGGACGTGGCCCTGCACATCGCCGAAACCGCCAGCCTGGCCTTCACCCCAGAATACAGCCTGGTCACCCAGCGCAAGGCCATCCGCGTGCAGCGCGGCGACACCCTGCTGGCCCTGGCCCGGCGCCACCAGGTCAGCGCCGCACAACTGGCCAGCTGGAACAAGCTGCCCGCCAACGCCAGCCTGCGCATCGGCCAGACCCTGAGCATCTACACCCAGGTGCAGCAGGCCACACGCAGCACCGCCACCAACAAGAAAAAAGCCCCTGCACCCACCAAGCGTGTTGCCCAGGTCACCCCGAAAAAGCGCACTGCAACGACGACCAAACGCAAGCGTTAAAAGCTTTTTAAAACAGGCTGTTAGCGCCGCTCCACCAGCGCATGGGCAATGGTACCCAGATCGACGTACTCCAGCTCGCTGCCCACGGGCACGCCCCGCGCCAGGCGGGTGACCTGCAGGCCCCGGGCCTTCAGCAGTTCGGCGGCCATGTGCGCGGTGGCCTCGCCCTCGGTGGTGAAGCTGGTGGCCAGAATGACCTCCTGCACCTGCCCGTCCCGGGCGCGTTCCAGCAGTTGCCCCAGCCCCAAATCAGCCGCGCCCACGCCGTCCATGGGCGAGATGCGGCCCATCAGCACGAAGTAATACCCCCGGTAGGCGCCGGTGCGCTCCATCGCCGCCAAGTCCGCCGGGGTTTCCACCACGCACAGGCGGGCGGCATCGCGCCCGGCATCGCTGCAGATGGGGCACAGCGCCTGGTGCGAAAAGGTATGACAGCGCTGGCAATGCACCACGGTGTCCAGGGTCTGCACCAGCGCCTGCGCCAGCGCACGGGCGCCGTCCTGGTCGCGCTGCATGAGGTGAAACGCCATGCGCTGCGCGGTCTTGACGCCCACGCCGGGCAGGCGGCGCAAGGCAGCAATCAGCGGCTGCAGGGGCTGGGTATCGGAGGTTTCGGACATGGCAGGCAGGACGGCACAGGGCAGGTCTGCGCGGTAATTTGAATAAACATAGCTGTTACCGCTGAATTTAAAAGGATTTCAATGCTGTTAAGCATTGAAATCCTTTGTTTATCAGCGGAAAAAGCTCTCTTTTTAGAACGTGTTTACGATCTCCGCGCGAAGGGGTGCGGGAAGCGGATCGGGATGGGCTGCTAGGCGCAAACCGCAGCCATAGCGGTGCTATGGCGAGGATTTGCAACGCCGCAGAGCGCCCGAGGCCGCGACTGCACACCCGCGCGGAGATCGTAAACACGTTCTTAGAAGGGAAACTTCATCCCGCCGGGCAGACCGGGCATCCCGGCGGTGATCTTGCCCATTTTCTCGCTGCTGGTTTCTTCGGCCTTGCGCACGGCGGCGTTGAAGGCGGCGGCCACCAGGTCTTCGAGCATGTCCTTGTCTTCGGCCAGCAGGCTGGGGTCGATGGTGATGCGCTTGACGTCGTGCTTGCAGGTCATGACCACTTTGACCAGACCGGCGCCCGATTCGCCTTCGACTTCCATCGTGGCCAGCTCGTCCTGGGCTTTTTTCAGGTTGTCCTGCATGGCCTGGGCCTGCTTCATCAGGCCGGCGATTTGTCCTTTGTTGAACATGGTGGTTTTCCTTTTCCTTGAGGGCAAAAAATCAAAACCGGCGATGGTGCCACGGGTTCCCCCTGGTTGCAGCCTCGCCGGTGCATATCAAACGGGCCGGATGCTGCCCGGCACGATGGTGGCGCCAAACTGCGCCATCAGCGCCTGCACCTGGGCATCGCTGGCCACGATTTCCTCGGCCCGGCGCTGGCGGGCCTGGGCCTGGGCCTGGTTGCGCAGGAAGGGACTGTCCTGCACCGGGCCGACCTGCACCTGCAGCGCGGGGCAGCCGAACGCCTGCGCCAGGGCCGTGGCCAGGCGCTGCACGGTCTGCTCCTGCGTCAAAGAGGTGCGCTGCACCTGCAAGCGCCAGCCATCGGCAGCACGCGCCAGCAATTGCGCCTGCAAGGCCAGCTCCCGCACCAGGGCGGTAATGGCCTCGGCAGCGATCAGTTGCTTGACACAGTCGTGCCAGAAATCGCCCAGCGCACGATCGGCTTCGACCGGCTCGACCGGCTCGACCGGCTCGGCAGGCGCGGCGGCGGGCACCGGTGCATCAGCAGGCGGCTGCGGTACTGCCGCCGCAACGGCAGCCGGAACCTCCTGGCTTGCCGCTGCCATATCTGCCGCCATCGGCGCATCGGCTGCGCCATCGGCATCCGAGGCATACCCTGCATCGGGAGGGATGTCCTCCCACGGCGGCGGTTCGCTGGCGGACGGTGCAGGGGCAGAAACAGGGGCAGGGGCAGACGCTGCGGCGACAAACTGTGGTGCCTGAGGTTCTGCCACCGTGAGGGGCGCAGCAGGGACGGGGACGGGCGCCGCTGCCGGAATCAGCGTGGGCGCATCGGCCACCGGCGGCGCAGGCGCAAGGGTCGGCGGCACGGCCACGGGGTTGGTTGCGGCGATGGCGACGGCTGGCGCAGCGGCAGCGATGGCCGCAGCGGGCGCTGGCGACTCAATCAGCGTTTTTTTTTCTGCGCCGGGCGCTGCCGGGGCCTTGAACGCCAGGGGGCGCAGCAGCACCATGGTCAGCGCCGCGTATTCGTCCGGGGCCAGCCCCAGCTCCTGCTGACCGTGCAGGGCAATGCTGTAGCACAGCTGGATTTCATCGGCAGGCATGGCCGCAGCCAGGGCCTGCAACTGCGGCGCATCGGGGTCGGCAGGGTCGCCAGCCATGCCCGGCACCGCCTGCAGCACGGCCATGCGTTGCAGCAGGGCGCTGAGTTCCTGCAGCGTTCCGGCGGCAGAAATGCCATGGCCGCGCAGGGTATCGACGGTTTCCACCAACTGGCGGCCATCGCCGGCAGCCAGGGCCGACAGCAAGGTGAACACATGGCTGCGATCGACCGCGCCCAGCATCTGGCGCACGGCGGCCTCCTGCAACTGGCCGCTGCCAAAGGCGATGGCCTGGTCGGTCAGACTGAGCGCATCGCGCATCGAGCCCCGGGCGCCCCGGGCCAGCAGGCGCAGCGCCTGCACATCAAAGGCCACGCCTTCCTGGGTCAGCACGGTCTGCAAATGCTCCAGCACGGTTTGCGCGGCCATGGGGCGCAGGTTGAATTGCAGGCAGCGCGACAGCACGGTGACCGGCACCTTTTGCGGGTCGGTCGTGGCCAGGACGAATTTCAGGTACTCGGGCGGCTCTTCCAGCGTCTTCAACATGGCGTTGAACGCCGTGTTGGTGAGCATGTGCACCTCGTCGATCATGAAGACCTTGAAGCGCCCCTGCACCGGCTTGTAGACGGCCTGCTCCAGCAGGCTTTGCACCTCGTCCACGCCACGGTTGGAGGCGGCGTCCAGCTCGATATAGTCGGGAAAACGCCCGCTATCGATTTCCGTGCAGGCCGGGCAAACCCCGCAGGGCGTGGCGGTGATACCGCCCTGCCCGTCGGCACCAGTGCAATTGAGCGACTTGGCCAGAATGCGCGACACCGTGGTCTTGCCCACGCCGCGCGTGCCGGTGAACATATAAGCATGGTGCAGGCGCTGCTGCGTCAGCGCATTGGTCAGGGCCTGCACGACATGCCCCTGCCCCACCATTTCGGAGAAGTTGCGCGGTCGGTACTTACGGGCGAGCACTAAATAAGACATAACCGCCCATTCTACGGGCTGCGCCAATGCCGACCTGTCTATAATCACGCCCTGACGGGCCTTCCCGCATGGGGAAGTGGCCAACCGGGTCAGGTGGGGAACCAAGCAGCCCTAACCGCAGAACCAGTGCCGGGAGCAAGGCTCGTCACCCTCCTCTTTATTTGAACGCTGCGAGCCATCCGGTTCGGCAGCGTTTTTTTCATTGGCCCCGAATCGATTCCCCCGCCCAGCACGCTCCGGGCCACGCAGGGATAATCCGCGCCCTATGTCTCTCCTGCCCCACCAGCTTGAACTGCTTGCCCCCGCCCGCAATGCCGACATCGGCATCGAGGCCATCAACCACGGCGCCGATGCCGTCTACATCGGCGGCCCGGCCTTCGGTGCCCGCGCCACGGCGGGCAACGACGTGCGCGACCTGGAGCGCCTGATCGCACACGCGCACCGGTTTCACAGCCGCATCTTCATCACCCTGAACACCATCCTGCGCGACGACGAGCTGGAAGACGCCCGGCGCATGGCCTGGCAAGTGTACGAGGCCGGGGCCGACGCCCTGATCGTGCAGGACATGGGCCTGCTGGAGCTGGACTTGCCGCCCATCCAGCTGCACGCCAGCACGCAGACCGATATCCGCACGCCCGAGAAGGCGCGCTTTCTGCAGGACGCAGGCCTGTCGCAGATCGTGATTGCGCGCGAGCTGGATCTGCAGCAGATCCAGGCCATTCGCGAAGCCACCGACCCCAGCCGCACCACCATTGAATTCTTCGTGCACGGCGCGCTGTGCGTGGCCTATTCGGGGCAGTGTTTCATCAGCCATGCCCACACCGGGCGCAGCGCCAACCGGGGCGACTGCAACCAGGCCTGCCGCCTGCCCTACGAGGTGCTGGACGGCGCAGGCCGCATCATCGCGCACGAGAAGCACGTGCTGTCGATGAAGGACAACAACCAGAGCGACAACCTGCGCGCGCTGATCGACGCCGGCGTGCGCAGCTTCAAGATCGAGGGCCGCTACAAGGACATGGGTTACGTGAAGAACATCACCGCCCACTACCGCAAGCTGCTGGACGAAATCATCGAGGAGCGCGAGTTCGCGGCCGAGCCGCTGGCGCGCTCGTCCAGCGGCCGCACCACCTTCACGTTCGAGCCCGATCCCGACCAGAACTTCAACCGCGAGTTCACCGACTACTTCGTCAACGGCCGCAAGGAGGACATCGGCGCCTTCGACACCCCGAAGACGCCGGGCCGCGCCATCGGCTGGGTGACGCAGATCGGGCCAGCGGGCGACAACTGGTTCGAGCTGGAAGTGAGCGACAAAACCACCCAACTGCACAACGGCGACGGCCTGTGCTATTACGACCTGCACAAAGAGCTGGTGGGCGTGCACGTCAACCGC
>JAHRXD010000248.1 GCA_019104825.1 Comamonas sp. | reverse complement strand
ACATATTCCATCTCGGGGGTGATGATGCCCTTTTTGGCGTAGTGCATCTGCGTGACATTGGCCCCAGCCTTGGCACGGCGCGGCTGGCGCTGCAGGGCAGCGGCTTCCTGGCGCAGCTGGGCCAGGCGGGCGGCATCTTCGCTTTGGCGGCCATCGTCCAGCGCCACGGGCTTGCGGCCCTCGTACTGCTCGGTATCGCCCCGCTCGGCAATCATAGCGGCGCGCACGCTGTGCAGCCCTTTTTTCACGTCGATGGTGGCGGCGGGGTCGGTGTAGGGGCCGGAGGTGTCGTACACGCTCACCACTTCGCCATTGGTCAGCGCAATATCGCGCACCGGCACGCGCAGATCAGAGCGGCTGCCGGTGATGTAGGACTTGGTGGAGGCGGGAAACGACTCGCGCGTGCGGGCGAGCAGTTGGACAAAGGTATCGGGGGCATTCATTGCGGCAGTCTCCTTGGGGAATCACACAAAACAGGACATGCTCCGCAATCGATTGGGGCTGGCAGCACGCACCCGCCGCATAGGCGGCAAGGCGCAGGTTTCCATCCATTTCCCAATGGCAGCTCTTCTTAAGCTGGTATTAACCAGATCAAGTTCGCGGTTTCAGCGGCTTGGGCCGCCATCTCAGCACGCCTGGGAAGTTCAGCTGCAACGCCCTTCTTCCCTCGTGCACCCCGGAGCAAGCGGGCAGTATAGCGGCCCCGCCTATCCATTGCGTTTACCGCAGCAAAAGGTAATTTTTAATAAAAATAGCTGCTAACGACCATCTGGCAATCGTTAGCAGCTATTGTTTTTTAGTAACTCAGCGCTTAAACCGCAATGGCCGCAGCCGCTCCGACCTGCTTGCGCAGCTCGAACTTCTGAATTTTGCCGGTGCTGGTCTTGGGCAGTTCGCCAAACACAATGTGGCGCGGCACTTTAAAGCCGGCCAGGTGCTGTTTGCAGTGGGCGATGATGTCCTCTTGCGTCACATGCACCCCGGCTTTGACTTCCAGGAAGGCGCACGGCGTTTCGCCCCACTTCTCGTCGGGCATGGCCACCACGGCGGCGGCGATCACGGCAGGGTGGCGGTAGAGCACATCTTCCACCTCGATGGAGGAGATGTTCTCGCCACCAGAGATGATGATGTCCTTGCTGCGGTCTTTGATCTTGATGTAGCCATCCGGGTACTGCACGGCCAGGTCGCCGCTGTGGAACCAGCCGCCCCGGAAGGCTTCCTCGGTGGCCGCCGGGTTCTTCAGATAGCCCTTCATGGTGATGTTGCCGCGGAACATGATCTCGCCCATGGTCTCGCCATCCTGGGGCACGGGCTGCATGGTTTGGGGATCGAGCACCCGCACGTCACGCTGCAAGTGGTAGCGCACGCCCTGGCGGGCATTCAGGCGGGCACGCTCGCCGATGTCCAGCGCGTTCCAGTCATCGTGCTTGGCGCACACCGAGGCGGGGCCATACACCTCGGTCAGGCCATACACGTGGGTCAGGTCAAAGCCCATTTCCTCCATGCCTTCGATCATCGAGGCCGGTGGTGCCGCGCCAGCAACCATGGCCTTGACCCCGGCGGGGATGCCCACTTTGAGTTCGGCCGGGGCATTGATGAGCAGCGATTGCACGATGGGCGCTGCGCAGTAGTGGGTGACCCCATGCTCGCGCATGGCATCGAAAATGGCCTTGGCCTCCACCCGGCGCAGGCACACGTTCACGCCTGCACGGGCTGCCACTGTCCAGGGGAAGCACCAACCGTTGCAGTGGAACATGGGCAGTGTCCACAAATACACGCTGTGCTTGGGCATGTCCCATTCCAGCACGTTGCTGATGGCGTTAATGGCCGCGCCCCGGTGGTGGTACACCACCCCCTTGGGGTTGCCGGTGGTGCCGCTGGTGTAGTTCAGGGCAATGGCATCCCATTCATCTGCCGGATCTTCCCAAGCGAATGCCGGATCGCCCTGGGCCACAAATTGTTCGTAGCTGACACTGCCCACCTGCGTGGCAGCTTCGCCATACAAGGCATCTTCAACCTGAATCACCAGCAAGGGTTCGGTGCGCTGGCGCAGTTGGAGCGCCTTGGCAATCAGCGGGGCAAATTCGGGATCAACAATCAGCGCCTTGGCTTCGCCATGGTCCAGCATGAAGGCGACGGCCTCGGGGTCTAAGCGGGTATTCAGTGCATTGAGCACGGCCCCGGCCATGGGCACGCCAAAGTGCGCCTCAATCATCGGTGGCGTGTTGGGCAAGATAACGGCGACCGTGTCATTTTTGCCAATGCCGGCCTGCTGCAAGGCATGGGCCAACTGGCGGCAGCGGGCATAAGTCTGCGCCCAGGTCTGGCGCAAAGCACCGTGCACGATGGCCAGACGCTCGGGGTAAATGCTGGCCGAGCGCTCTAAAAACCCCAAAGGGCTCAACGCGGCGAAGTTGGCGGCATTGCGCTGCAGGTTTTGGTCGAAGTGGCTTGTCATCCTCTGTTCCTTCAAATGGTGGGTTAAATAATTGATTTACTGAAAAAATTTCAAAAACACTGTGGCTAAAAAGTTTTAGCAAAACAATGCTGGAGTAATTCGGTCAGAAATGACCATATAAATGAAATGGTTTCTACTAAACTTAATTCTAGGGTAAACGATAGGGCTGTGCGACATAAAACCGCCAGATCCGCATTTGCCCTTGCGATGCGGCACACAACCGCCGTCTTTTTCCCATTCATTCGCATTCATTTGCATTAATAAGGTGAGCTTGACCATGAAAACCACTTTCCGCCCGCTTGTTCTGGCCGCAGCTCTGACCGCTGTCATCAGCTCCCCCACTTGGGCCCTGCAGCCCAATAACGAACCCATCTCGCCCATTCCTGCTGCCAAAGTCACCAATCCTGCGATGGTCGAACTGGGCAAAAAACTGTGGTTTGATCCGCGCCTGTCTAAATCGGGCTTTATCTCGTGCAACTCCTGCCACAACCTGTCCATGGGTGGCAGCGACAACCTGAAAACCTCCATTGGCCACAACTGGGCTGAAGGCCCGATCAACTCGCCCACCGTGCTCAACTCCAGCATGAACGTGGCCCAGTTCTGGGATGGGCGCGCTGCCAACCTTAAAGAACAGGCTGGCGGCCCCATCGCCAACCCGATGGAAATGGCCTTCACGCACGAGCTGGCTGTGGACATGCTCAACTCCATCCCCGGCTACCAGGCCGAGTTCAAACAGGTGTTCAAGAAAGACACCATCAACATCGACCAGGTGACCGATGCCCTGGCCGCCTTTGAAGAAACCCTGGTCACCCCCAACTCGCGCTTCGATAAATGGCTCAAGGGCGACCAAAAAGCCCTGACCAAAAACGAGCTGGAAGGCTACCAACTGTTCCGTGACAACGGCTGCGTGGCCTGCCACAACGGTGTGGCCGTGGGCGGTAACTCCTTCCAGCGCATGGGCTTGGTCGAACCCTACAAAACCGACAACCCTGCCGAAGGCCGCGTGGCCGTGACGGGTGCCGATGCCGACCGCTTCAACTTCAAAGTGCCCACCCTGCGCAACGTGGAGCTGACCTACCCCTACTTCCACGACGGCGCAGCCGACACCCTGGCTGAGGCCGTGGACACCATGGGCCGCATCCAGCTGGGCAAAAAATTCACGCCTGAAGAAAACGCCAAGATCGTCGCCTTCCTGAAAACCCTGACCGGCGAGCAGCCCCAGCTGACCATGCCGATCCTGCCGCCTTCCAGCGACAAGACTCCCCGTCCTGAGCCCTTCGCCAAGAAATAAACTGGCCCGGCCCCATGCAAAAACCGCGCTCTTAGGCGCGGTTTTTTTGTGCTCAAGCGTATAGCGCAAGCAGATAGCAATAGACAGCAAAAGGCATTAAAAATAGCTGCTCCCGCTTTAAAAGTAAGCGTTTAAGATGGTTTTTAGTCTTAAACGCTTACTAAATCAGCGGTAGCAGCTCACTTTTTTAAGGCACTCACCCCGTATTACGCAGCCCGGCGGCAATGCGGTTGATGCTGATGTGGATGCCGTTTT
>JAHRXD010000223.1 GCA_019104825.1 Comamonas sp. | reverse complement strand
CAGACCGGCAAAAAACGGGCCGATAAAGTTGGAAATGGCCGGCCCCAGCGCCAGCCAGCTGAACACCTTGCGCAACTGCACCTGATCGTGGGCGCTGCGCCCGACGTGGCGTTGCAGCGCAATCAGCGCCGTGCCCGCCGCCCCGCCGCTGCACAGCGCGGCCACGCACAGGATGGGAAAGACCGGCCAGGCCACGGCCAGCCCCGCCCCCAGCGTGGCGACCACCACGCTCAGGGCCACCGGGCGCCGCAAGCCATGCCGATCGGCATAACGCCCCGCAGGCAGGGCCAGAAATACCTGAGTGAGCGCAAACAACGCCAGCAGCACCCCCACCGCCGCCGCGCTGTAGCCTTGCGCCAGGGCCAGCAGCGGCGTGGCCATGCGCAGCCCGGTCATGCAGGCGTGGATGGAGATTTGCGCGGCAATCAGCCGGGGCAGGCCGCTGGCCATCATGCGCCCCCCTGCCCGGGCCTGGCAGCGCCCTCCCCGGCATCGGCGGCATCCCGCTCCATCGCAATGCCGATGCCGGTTTCGATTTGGGCTTCGCCCCCGGCATCCGCCGCAACAGGCAACGCCTGCACCTCATGCAGGCTGCGCTGGATGGCGCGGGTGCGCACGTCCACCTGCTCGAACTTGCGGGCAGCGGCATCCAGCGATTTGCGCGTGGCCTCGACCACGGCGCCGAACTTGGCAAACTCGGTCTTCACCTGCCCCAGCACGGCCCAGACCTGGGCCGAACGCTCCTCGATCGCCAGGGTGCGAAAACCCATTTGCAGGCTGTTGAGCATGGCCGCCAGATTGGCCGGGCCGGTCACGACCACGCGGTACTGCTGCTGCAAGGCTTCCACCAGCCCCGGGCGGCGCAGCACTTCGGCAAACAGGCTTTCGCTGGGCAGGTACATCAGGGCAAAGTCCGTCGTATGCGGCGGGGCCAGGTATTTGCCGGCGATTTTTCTGGACTCGGAGCGCACGCTGCTTTCCAGCGCCTGGCCTGCGGCCTGAATGGCAGTGCGGTCGCCCAGCTCCCAGGCATCCTGCAGGCGCTGGTAGTCCTCCACCGGGTATTTGGCGTCGATCGGCAGCCACACCGGCTGCGTGCCCTGGCCGGGCAGGCGGATGGCGAACTCCACCAGCTCGTTGCTGCCCGGCACGGTCTTGACGTTGCGGGCGTACTGCTCGGGGGTCAGCACGCTGTCCAGAATCGCGCCCAGCTGCACCTCGCCCCAGGTGCCCCGGGTTTTCACGTTGGTCATCACCCGCTTCAGATCGCCCACGCTGGCGGCCAGGGTCTGCATCTCGCCCAGCCCTTTGTGGACTTGCTCCAGCCGCTCGCTGACCAGGGCGAACGAGGCCCCCAGGCGCTGCTCCAGCGTGGCGTGCAGCTGCTCGTCCACCGTGCGGCGCATGTCTTCGAGCTTGGCGGCGTTGTCGCGCTGGATGGCGGCCAGCCGGTCATTGAGGGTGCTGCGCAGCTGCTCGGCCTGCTGCTCGCTGCTGTGCTGCTGGCGGTGCGCCTGCTCGGCCAGCGCCTGCTGGAGCAGGGCAAAGTGCTGCTGCAATTCCTGGCGGCTGGCCCGCGTCTCCTGGTGCGCCTGGGCCAGCCGGGCATCGACCAGCTTGCGCAGGCCATCGGCATGCAACTGCTGGTGCTGGCCCAGGCTTTGCCCCAGGCCATGCAACTGCTGGGCCAGCGCCTGGGCCTGCCCCTCCTGGCGCAGCAGGGCGTGTTCCAGCGTGCGCCACGGCACCCCGGCCCGGCGCGAGCGCACGATGTGCAGCACCTGCACGGCCAGCACCAGCAGCAGGAGAAAAAGCAGCAGCCCTTGGAACCAGTTCATAACAAATAAAATAGCACTTCCCACTGATAGATAAACAATTTCAGATATATAAATTATTGAATATCTTATATATCAAGCGGTAACAGCTATTATTTTCTCATCTCCATCTTCGGGCAAAAGGCCAGAACCCTGGCCCCCACCCAGACACTGATGGCAGCACAAAAATATCCTGTGATGACATCCACGGGAAAGTGCGCCCCGACGCTGATGCGCGACAAACCCACCCACAGCACGAACACCGCCAGGAACATCCGCCCCCAGCCCCGGCACCAGGGCCAGAAAACCAGGGCCACCAGCATGGCAAAAGTGGCGTGACCGCTGGGAAAGCTCAACGCAGACTCCGGCGTCACCAGCACATGGACCGACCCCGCCGGCAAGGCCGCCGCAGGCCGTGGCATGTGCAATCCCACTTTCAGCGCCGTGACCACACAGGCGGCCACCACATAGGCCACCAGCAGCAAGGTGACACACGCCACCACCGTATCGCGCCGCGGCAGCCACCGAACCGCCGCACAGGCGGGAACGAACCTGTAGGCAAGCAGCAGCAGAAGCGCTGCCGCGACGATCCATACCAGATTCGAAAAATCGCCCAGGTGCGTGCCCAAGACCATGGCCTGATCGAGCCAGGGAAGGCGCACGCCATTGACCATGTAGAAAAGCTTGTGGTTCAGTGCAGACAGCCCGGAGAGCACGCCTGTATTCATGGCTGCGCTCCCATGCCCAAACCCGGCGGCATTCGACGGCGACCACCATCGGCAGGCGGCCGGGCCGCAGGCCCATGGCAGCGCAATATCAGATCAGGCAAGCTTGCGCGGCTCCGTTGCCAGGCGAACGGCCACCCCCGCCAGCACCGTCCCCATGACATACCGCTGGGCAGCCAGCCAGCCGGGGCTACGGGCAAACCATTGCGCCAGCCGCGCAGCAGACAGGGCGATGCCCAGATTGACGGTAAAGCTGATGGCGATCTGCGTAAGCCCCAGCTGAATGCTCTGCGCAAATACCGAGCCATGCTCCGGCGAGACGAACTGGGGAAAGATCGACAGATAGAAAACGGCAATCTTGGGGTTCAGCAGATTGGTGGTGAACCCCATGAGAAACAGCTTGCGTGGCGAATCCATCGGAAGATCGCGGGCCTCGAACGGCGAGCGGGCACCCGGCCTGACGGCCTGCCATGCCAGGTAGAGCAAATAGGCCGCTCCAGCCCACTTGAGTACCTCGTAGGCCAGCGGCACGGCCATGAACAAGGTCGTCAAACCGATGGCCGCCGCCAGCATGTGAACGAAAAACCCGGCAATGACGCCCGACAGCGACACCACCCCGGCCCGCTTGCCCTGGCAGATCGATCGGGAGATCAGGTAGACCATGTTCGGCCCCGGCGTCAGCACCATGAGCAAGGCGGCGCCACCAAACAGGAGTAAGTCGCTCAAGGGGATCATGGTCATCCTTCCGTTGGATACATCGTTTTCAAACTGCCGGGGATGCGCTGCAACGCCTTACCCCAGCCACTTGCGGGCATTGCGCCACACCCGCATCCAAGGGCTGGCCTGGCTTTTATCGCCGTCTGTCCAGCTCATCTGGATGTTGCGGAACACGCGCTCGGGGTGCGGCATCATGGCCGTGAAGCGCCCGTCGGCCGTGGTCACCGCCGTCAGGCCGCCAGCGCTGCCGTTGGGGTTGAAGGGATAGACCTCGGTGGGCTGGCC